>NZ_JBFUBR010000018.1:0-188819 GCF_056405655.1 Pseudomonas sp. P1_F7 | reverse complement strand
TGATCCCATCCCGAACTCAGCAGTGAAACGATGCATCGCCGATGGTAGTGTGGGGTTTCCCCATGTGAGAGTAGGTCATCGTCAAGATTAAATTCCGAAACCCCTATCTGCGTACGCAGGTAGGGGTTTTGTTTTTGTCCGCAGGAAAGCAGGGGGCGAGCTGGCTCGTCCACTCAAGGTCAATTGTAAAAAAAATCACATAAACCTGACTCCGCGCTTTTGGTAAGGTGCAGCTCATTTTTAATGGACTGAGTTTGCGCCCACGGATCGGCATTCTTTTCAAAGAGTTGCTGCACAAGTGCCTGAACCGATACCGATCAAGGACCACGAAAAAGAAACACACCTGGTCAACAAGAGACTCATGGCCTGCGCCTTGTTCGTTGCCGCCATTACCTGTGCTCTGGTGGTACGTCTGTACGTCCTGCAGGTAGTCGAGTTCGACTATCACTCAACCATCTCCGAAAACAACCGCGTCCACGTCCTGCCAATTACGCCTACCCGCGGGTTGATCTATGACCGCAACGGCGTGCTCCTCGCAGACAACCGTCCCAGCTACAACCTGACCATCACCCGCGAACGTGCTTCCGATGTAAACGAAGAGCTGGACGAGGTAGTCAATCTCCTGCACTTGCCCGCTGAAGATCGCACGCTGTTTGACAAGGCGATGAAGCAGGCACATCACCCCTTCGTACCCGTGACGTTGTTCTATGAACTGAGCGAAGAGCAGATTGCCGTACTCGCTGTGAATGAGTTCCGCCTGCCGGGCCTCGATGTCGAGCCGCAGTTCGTTCGACACTATCCGTTGGGCGCGCACTTCGCTCATTCGGTCGGCTACGTCGGACGTATCAATGAGAAAGAGTCAAAGGCTTTGGATACGGTCGAGTACCGAGGCACCCAATCCATCGGCAAGACCGGGATCGAAAAATTCTACGAGACACAACTGCACGGCCATGTCGGTTATGAGGAAGTCGAAACCAATGCTCAGGGCCGCGTGCTGCGAGTGCTCAAGCACACTGACCCGGTGCCAGGCGAAAACATTGTCCTGAGCCTCGACGTCAAGCTTCAGGAAGCCGCCGAGCAAGCCCTGGGCGATCGTCGTGGTTCCGTGGTCGCGCTCGATCCGTCGACCGGTGAAGTGTTGGCCATGGTCAGCAACCCGAGTTTCGATCCGAATCTGTTCGTCACCGGTATCAGCTCCAAGGAATACTCCACGCTGCGCGACTCCATCGACCGCCCGCTGTTCAACCGTGTGTTGCGCGGTCTGTACGCGCCGGGTTCGACCATCAAGCCGGAAGTCGCGATTGCCGGCCTCGATGCGGGTGTCGTCACGCCACAGACCCGTGTGTTCGACCCCGGTTATTACCAACTGCCGGATTTCGATCACAAGTACCGCAACTGGAACCACAGTGGCGATGGGTGGGTGGATATGGATGCGGCGATCATGCGTTCCAACGACACCTATTTCTATGACCTGGCACACAAGCTCGGTATCGATCGCCTGCACGACTACATGGCCATGTTCGGACTGGGTGAGAAAGTCTCCCTGGACATGAATGAAGAATCCCCCGGCCTGATGCCATCCCAAGCCTGGAAGCGCGCCACGCGTCGTCAGGCCTGGTTTCCTGGTGAGACGGTGATTCTCGGTATCGGCCAGGGCTACATGCAAGTCACGCCGCTGCAATTGGCCCAGGCTACGGCCCTGATTGCCAACAAAGGTGTGTGGAATCGCCCGCACCTGGCCAAAACCGTGGACGGCGTCGCGCCGGTGGATGAGCGTCCGATGCCGAACATTCTGCTCAAGGACCCTCGCGACTGGGAGCAGGTCAACCACGGCATGCAGATGGTGATGCACGATGCCCGCGGGATTGCCCGGGCCGCAGCGTCAGGGGCGCAGTACCGTATCGCCGGCAAGAGTGGAACCGCGCAAGTGGTGGCGATCAAGCAGGGCGAACGTTACAACCGGGAGAAAACCCGCGAGCGTAACCGCGACAATGCCCTGTTCGTCGGTTTTGCCCCGGCCGAGCACCCGAAGATCGTGATTTCGGTGATGATCGAAAACGGCGAAGCGGGTGGTCGCGTCGCCGGACCGGTCGTGCGTGAGATCATGGACGCCTGGCTACTCGATCAGGACGGCCACCTCAAGCCGCAGTACGCCGCGCCGAGCAAGGCGCCGGGCGATCCTCACGTCTGAACCCCCATGGCTTCACAGCACAGGCTCACGGATGCTGAGCATGTGCTGGAAGCTCTCGAGGAACACGGTTTCGGCCTGGCTCATCTTCTGTTCGCGATTCCACAACAGCTGGATGTCGAAATCCACCACCCCGTCTTCCGGCGGCAAGCGCCAGAGCAGACCTTGTTCGACATCCCGGCGCACCAGATGCGTGGGCAAGGCGCCGATGCCGTAACCTGCGCAGATAAAACGATAAATTTCTTCGAAACTGGTGGAAGAGGCGACGATCTTGCCGGTGAAACCCTGTTGGTCACGGAACAGCGTCAGGGGTGAAAGATTGCCGCCTAATTGATCGCTGGTGAAGCTGACAAAGTTTTCCGCAGCGAGCTGTTCCAGGGTCAGATTCTCTTGCCCGAACAGCCTGTGTCGCTGGCCACAAAAGTAAGCATAGGTCTCTCGAAACAGCACCCGTTGCTCCAGTCGCGGCTGTGGCAAGCGGCACAGGCCGACGCCGATGGTCGCAGTCTTTTGCAGCAGCGAACTGATGATGTTCGAACTGCCCATCACCTCGACTTCCAGCTCGATTTTCGGATGGGTTTCATGGAAATCCGCGAGGAAATCATCGTAATGCCGCGCCTGCACACCGCTGACGGTGAGGATGCGGATCTTGCCCACCACGTCGTCGTGACGGCTCTCCACCACCGTCCCCAGGCGTGAAATGTCCCCATAGATATCCGCTGCTATGCGCAGGACTTCTTCCCCGGTTTCCGTCAGGTCAAAGCGTCGCCCGCTGCGGGCAATCAACACGCATTCCAGTTGTTCTTCCAGTCGTTTCAGCGCCTGGCTGACCGCCGACTGGGTGATGTGCAGGCGCGCGGCAGCGCGGCTCATGCTGCCTTCCTGGCCGATGACCAGATAGGTGCGCAGCAGGTTCCAGTCGAGGCGGTCATTGAGAAAGCGCCGGCCGACCCATGGGTTGGAAGTGGAGGGCATAAAACCTCATGCAGTAGCAGTGCTAATAGTAAAGATAAGAATTTGAAAATTGACTAATCCTTGCACGGAAGCGATAAAGCCCACAAGCGCCACAGAGCGCAACCGTTACCAGCCTCAACACCTGCCCAAAACTATAAGTACACAGGGTCCTTGCATGCACACTACCGCCCAACCGCGCCGAGCCGCGGCCGCTGCCTTCATTGGCACGACCATCGAGTTCTACGACTTCTACATCTACGCCACCGCGGCGGCGCTGGTCCTCGGGCAAGTATTCTTCCCCAGCAGCGACCCGGTGATGAGTACCCTCGCGGCGTTCGGCAGTTTCGCTGTCGGCTTCATTGCCCGGCCCATGGCCGGTATGGTGTTCGGTCATCTGGGCGATCGTCTTGGGCGCAAGAAAATGCTGTTGGTGACCATGGCCCTGATGGGGGTCGCCACCGCGGGTATTGGCTTGCTGCCGAGCTACGCCAGCGCCGGCATCTGGGCGCCGATCGGCTTGATCGTGTTGCGCTTGATCCAGGGCATTTCGGTCGGTGGCGAGTGGGGCGGCGCGGTGCTGATGGCCAGCGAGCATGCACCGGCCGAGCGCAAGACGTTCTACGCCTCGTTCGCCCAACTCGGCAGCCCGGCCGGCTTGTTGCTGGCACTGATCGCTTTTCGTCTGGTGACGTCCCTTGAGCCAGAGGAGTTCCTCGCCTGGGGTTGGCGCCTGCCGTTCCTCGCCAGCGGCGTGCTGATGATGGTCGGCCTGCTGATCCGTTCCGGCGTTCACGAGTCGCCGGAATTTGCCAAGGCCAGGGACAACAACGAGACCGCCAGGTACCCGGTGATGGACGTGATCCGCACCTGCTGGCGGCAGATCCTGTTCGCCGCCGCTGCCGTGACCATCGGCTCGGCCGGGTTCTTCTTCACCAACACCTTCATGATCACCTACGTCACCCAATATCAGGGCATTGCCCGTTCGACGATTCTCGATTGCCTGTTTCTGGTGACTGTCATCCAGTTGCTCTCGCAACCGCTTTCGGCGCTGATCGCCGAACGTATCGGCGAAGGTCGTTTTCTCAAATGGGTCGCGCTGTTGTGCATGGTCACGCCGTACCCGATGTTCCTGCTGGTAGGCACGCAGAACATTGTGTTCATGACTGCGGGCATTGCCCTGGCGGTGGTGATTCTCTCGGCGCTATACGCGGTGATCGCCGGCTACATGACCCAGGCCTTCCCGGTGCACCTGCGCTACTCGGGCATTTCCATCGCCTACCAATTGGCTTGCGCCGTGGCCGGCGGCACCACGCCGCTGATCGGCACCCTGCTGGCCAGCAAGTTTTCCGGACAATGGTTGCCGCTGGCGGTGTTCTTCACCTTGCTCTCGGCCCTGTCCCTGATCGGTGTTTGCGGCCTGGCCCGCCTGCGCGCCAACCCGGTCATCACCCACGCTGCCAAAGAGGTGTATTCGTGAGTAAACCTGCACACATCGACCCGGTTGAATGGCAAGCCCGTTGCGAACTGGCTGCGCTGTATCGACTGGTCGCGCACTTTCGCATGACCGACCTGATCGACACCCACATCACCCTGCGGATTCCGGGGCCCGAGCACCACTTTCTGATCAACCGTTACGGGGTGATCTTCGACCGCATGCGCGCCTCGGACCTGGTGCGCATCGATCAGGACGGGCGGGTGGTCGATCCAGAGTACGCAGGCCATCGGGTCAACGCCGCCGGCTTCGTGATTCACTCGGCGATCCACATGGCGCGTCCGGACCTGAACTGTGTGATCCACACCCACACAGCGGCCGGTATGGCGGTCGCGGCGCAGAAGCAGGGCTTGCTGCCGATCAGTCAGCACGCGCTGAAGTTCTACGGCAAGCTGGCCTATCACACCTATGAGGGCATCGCGCTGTCGCTGGATGAGCGCGAACGCTTGATTGCCGACCTCGGTCCGCACCGGGCGATGATCCTGCGCAACCACGGTTTGCTGGTGGGTGGTTCGGGCGTGGCCCAGGCGTTCCAGGAGATCCATTTTCTGGAGCGGGCCTGTCAGGCCCAGGTGCAGGCGCTGGCCGGTGGTTCGGCACTGCATTACCCGTCGCCGGAAGTTTGTGCGCACACCGCCGAGCAGTTTGACCGTGATGAGCAGGACAACATCATCGACCTGGCCTGGGAGGCCGCTCTGACCCTGATCGAATCCCAGCGCGAGTCCTATTTGTCATGAATACCGTGGTTCTGCTGTCCCGCGACACCTTGCTGCTCAAGCAATTGCAAGCGGCGTTTGCCCGCAGTGCGCCGCAGCTCACCGTGGTGCTGGCCGATGATTCCCGGGCCGCCAATGCGCAGATGGCGGCGTGCTGGTTTCCCTTGCCGGGCAGTCTCGGCGCATTGCCGAACCTGCAGGTGATTCACTCGGTGGCCGCCGGTATCGATCACCTCGATCACGATCCGTCATGCCCGGATCTGCCGATTTGCCGTGTGGTCGACCCGGGCCATCGCCAGGGCATGACCGAGTACGTGCGCTGGGCGGTGATTCACTATCACCGTGGTTTCGATCAGGTGTTGTCGCAACAGCGGGAGCAACGCTGGGAGCGGCCGCTGCAACGGGCGGCGGGGCAGTTCAAGGTCGGTGTGATGGGGCTCGGATCGCTGGGCAGCGCGATTGCTCTGGATCTGGCCGCAGCCGGTTATGACGTGCGCGGTTGGGCACGGCGCAGCAAGGACTTGCCGGGTGTGCGCACGTTCGCCGGGGCGGATGCGTTGCATCCGTTTCTCGATGGCGTCGAATTGCTGATCAACCTGTTGCCACTCACCGGCGAAACCCGCGGGATTCTCGGACGAGCCACTTTCGAGCAGCTCGCCAGGGCGGCGGCACTGGTCAACTGTGGCCGGGGCGGTCATTTGGACATCGACGATCTCGAACAGGCACTGGCGAGCGGGCACTTGCGTGGCGCCTTGCTGGATGTCTTCGAACAGGAACCGCTGCCGGTCGACCATCGGCTATGGAATATGCCCGGCGTAACGATCACCCCGCACATGGCTTCGGCGGCTTCCCATGACTGTATTGCCGAACAAGTGGCGGAAAACCTCCGTCGATTGAATATCGGCGAACCGTTATTGAACTGTGCGGACCGATTGCTGGGTTATTAAACGCAAGTTCGATCCACCTATTAAGGCGTGCCTTGCAAAATCGCGCGCCTGGTTGGGCGAGCGATAATAAAATTTCGCCTCAACCGTTTTCCTGCCAGTCAAAACAAGCGAGCCGTCGCGCTCCAACCGTCGAATCCAAAGCCGGCAACCACAAGACGCTTGAAGAATGGATGAAGCGTCAGGCGTAGGCGAGGGCTTTCTCTTCCAGCAGTTCCTCATACAATGCCGCCCATTTGCGACCCATTTCTTCCGCCGTAAACAGAGTTTGATAACGGGCCTGCGCCTTCTCGCCCATTTGCGCCGCCAGCACCGGGTTTTCCCAAAGCGTGCGCATCGCCTCACGAAACGCCGATGGATTACTCGGCGGCACCACCAGCCCGGTTTCGTTATGGATGTTGATGTAACTGGTCCCCGTGCCAATCTCACTGGAGATCATCGGTTTGCCGTACATCGCACCTTCCAGCAGCGAAATGCCAAAGGCTTCGGAGCGCAGGTGCGATGGGAACACGATGGCGTAGCTCAGTTGCAGCAGCGCTACTTTGTCCTCCTCCCCCAAACGCCCGAGGAAGTGGACATTGCGTAAACCCAAGGCGCTCGCCTGGGCATGCAGCTCTGCTTCAAGCGGGCCGGCACCGACAATCACTGTCGGGTAATCCAGGTCCTTCAGGGCGTCGAGCAGGATGTGCAAGCCTTTGTAGTAGCGCATCACACCTACAAACAGAAAGAACTTGTCGCCCAGCTTTTGCCGCCAGTGAGCCGTTCGATTGCTGTCCGGCTGTGGGTAACCTGCCTTGTTCAATCCATAGGGGATCACTCGGGTCTTGTGTTGAAACTGTTGCAACACATCACTGGTGTGCAGGTAATTGGGCGATGCAGCGACGATCCGGTCGGCGCTGTGCAGAAAGCGATTCATCAGCGGCCGGTAAAGTTTGAACAGGTGTTTCTGGCGGATGATGTCCGAGTGGTACGTCACCACGCTGGGTTTGTTCAGGCCGCTGGCGAAATGCACCAGGTCCATGAACGGCCATGGAAAGTGGTAATTGACCACATCGGCCTCGGCCGCCAGCTCGCGAAACTGTTTGAAGACGCTCCAGGAAAACCCTGTGGAGGCGAACTGAATGTCGAGCCTGGCTCGATGGACTTCATGTTGAGCGATCTGCATCACCGGCGGTGTCGGATCGGCACTGAGTGTCAGCACCTTGCCTTCAACGCCGTGCAGGGCACCGCTTTCGCACAACTGGAAAATCACTTGTTCGATCCCGCCGACCGAGTCAGGCAGGTACGTCTTGAAAAAATGAAGAACTCGCATTCAACCTCCCATTGCCTGGCGGTAAGCGCTGGCCGTGACTTGCGCGCAGCGTTCCCAGGTAAAAAGCCTTGCCTGTAGCAATCCGGCTTCTCGGCATGCCTGCCAATGCGCTAGATCCTCGATCAGACGACTCATTGCATCGCGCAAGCCGTCGGTTTCATCCGGTTCAACATAGTTACCCGCAGAGCCTGCCACTTCGGGCATGGCCGAACGTCTGGTCAGAATGACCGGCGTGCCGCAGGCCATGGCCTCCAGCACCGGCAGGCCAAAACCTTCGTAAAGCGACGGAAAAATCAATGCCCGGGCACCGGCCAGCAGCTGCGCAACGTGCTCGTCAGGCAGATAGCCCAGCAAACAGACATGACCGCAGGCCAGGGCCTGGTGCAATTCTCCGCTGAACTGCTCGCGCTGCCAGCCGGCCATGCCGACGATCAGCAATGGAAAACGCTGACGGACCGATTCCGGCAATCGGGCGTGGGCGCGCAGGGCTAGGGACAGATTCTTGCGCGGCTCCAGGGTACCGACACAAAGGAAGTATTCCCGCGCTTCAACGCCATGGTTCTTGAGTACGGCGTCGATAGCCTTGGGGGACCGCGGGTGAAAACGCGCGGCTACACCCAGCGGTGCGACGACAAATCGCTCGGCTGGTAACCCGAAATGCGCCTGGGCTTCGTCAGCAATGAACTGCGAGTCGGTAAGAATCAGGCTTGCCTGTCGCACGCCGTCGGCCACGCGCCGTTCGATTTCTCGCAAGCGCGCCGGTGGCTGCGTTTCGGGATAGTGCAGGTGAGTCAGGTCATGCAGGGTGATGACGGTCGGGCCGTCGAACGACAGCGGCCACAAACTTGGTTCGTGGTAGAGGTCGATGGCTTGCGCGCGGCCTTGATCGAAGCGTTTCTGCTCCAGCCACCGTCGGGCCTGATAGGCCCCTGGAATCTGCCGCAGCAATGGTGTCAGTCGGGAGTAACCGGGCATGGCCGCTTCAGGTAGAACAGCACTCCAGCCCCAGCCATGAAACAGCGCCAGTTCAATATCCGGTTCACCCGCCAGGGCGTTCGCCAGTTCGGCAACGTAGTGGCCGATGCCGGTGCGCGGCGCCTGGAGAATCCGGGCGTTAAGGGCAATGCGCATGTTGCCTCTCTTGTACGAGCGGCACGTCCGAGAGATTGCGCAGGGTGCGTTCGGCCAATTGCGCACTGGCTTCACGCCAGCCGATCCAGCGCCAGTCCGCGACGTCGCGCGTGGCCGGGAATTGACCGCTGCTCTCGAAACGAATGACCAGATCAGCCAGGCTTTGTGGCTCGGCCAGATCGAAGTACGCCATGAACTCGCCGCCGATTTCGCGAAAGACCGCAATGTCGCTGCCCATGGCCGGCAGTCCACGCTGCATGGCTTCTACCAGCGGCAGGCCGAAGCCTTCCACAAAAGACGGAAACACCAGTGAGCTGGCGTGGGTGTAGGCATGCTCGAGGCTGGTGTCGCTCAGGTCATTGAACATGAACAGTCGTTGGTTCAGCTGCGGGTGATTACGGACCCGAGCCAGCAGTGCATCGCATTTCCAGCCGACTCGCCCGGCAATGCACAGCCGGGCCTTGGAGCCTGTCGCCCAGGCCCGTTCGAAGGCGTCCAGCAGGTAGTCGTGGTTCTTGCGCGGCTCGATGGTACTGACCATCAAAAACACCGGCTCCGGCGTCGCGAACAGTCGGGCAAGACGCGGTTCCACGGCGGCGTTGACTTCGCGCAGATCGAGTTCGGAGCCCAGGTGGAAATAATCGAACCACAACTCGGTGGCCTTGGCAGAGCCCAGACGGCGCTCAACCTCCTCACGCACCTGATCGCGCACCGTGGCGGAAATGGCCACGTAGCCATCGGCGGTTTGAGTGATCCAGTCGAACCACTCATTGAAAACCTGCACCAGCCGCGTGTCGTAAAACTGCGGATGCGTCAGGGGAATCAAATCGTAGATCACTGAAACTATGCCCACGCCTTCACGTTTGAGCTGTTCGGCAAACGGGAAAAAGTCGGTGTGCCAGGACGAATCCAGCAGCACCAGTTGATCCCCTGGTTGGTGCTGCAACGGCGCGCAACGTTTGGGCAGTTGATACTGATTGAGCTGGTCGATCAGACGCAGCGGCACGCTGAAGCAGGTCAGCGCTGTCAGTCGATAAGTCACGTACACCACGCGTCGGGCGAGTCGCGACGTCAAGCGTTGGTCGAGCCGCTGGTGCCATTGCCAGAAACGATGTGCCAGCCGGCCAAGTCGCCCGCCGAACATCATCAACTGATCGAAAAACGGAATGTTCAGCGCACCGAGTTTCAGTACCCGATAGAGTTTGCCCTTCAGCATCACAACCGGGATGCATTCAACACCGTCGACCGATTCCGGTAGCTGGTTGACGACGTTGCGCACCACCCGCTGAATGCCCGAATTTACCTTGGGGTGCTGGAATACGTGCGTGCACTCCACCAAAAGACGCGTCATGGCGTGCTCTCCGAAGTGACCGGCGCGCTTGAGCGTGTGACAGTGGTCTTCGCGGCCAGCCACGAGCAGCCGACAAAATCTTCCTGGCGGTTGTTGATCACATGGAACACCAACCCGTAATCGCGCCACTCGAAGTTGCGGTCCAGGTGCGAATCCAGGCGAGACAAGCTCAACGCCACGGAATAGTTACCCTTGCCCAGCCCCATGACGAAAGCAAAGCGATAGGTCACGCGCTCGCCAGCCTGCAGATCGGTCAGCGCCTGATCCTGGCGATGGGTGTTGATGCCGTACATGGCCTGGCCCAGGCGATCCTTGATCATGAAGCCCAGTACCAGCCGTTCGATGTCCTGGCGAACCTCGACATTCACCTCCAGCACGACCGGCTGGCCGACTTCGGCGGCGTCGATGGAGCGTTCATGTTTGTCGAGCAAGCGCACGGTCAGAATCCTGGCTTCACCCGTTCCCGAAATGGTACTGACCTGACCACCAGCGAGGGCTTCCTGGCGCACGGTCTGTCCTTCACGCTTGGCGAGCAGGGCGTTGTAGTAATCCATGACGGTTTCGGGTGTGTCGTGCATGGCCATGTGGCCGTTTTCCAGGAGGATCGCCGAGTCGCAGATCGACTGAATCGCCCCACGGTCATGGGAGACGATCAACAACGTGGTACCGGCTTTGCGAAAGCTGCGGATGCGGTCGAAGCTTTTGTGCTGGAAGTAGGCATCGCCCACCGACAGTGCTTCATCGACGATCAAAATGTCCGGGCGCCGCGCGGTGGCCACGCTGAACGCCAGACGCATTTGCATGCCGCTGGAATAGGTGCGCACCGGGTGGTCGATGGCGTCGCCTATTTCCGCGAAACGTTCGATTTCCGGCATCAACGCTTCTATTTCTTCGACCTGCATGCCCAGCAATTGCCCGGCCATGACCGCATTCTGCCGGCCCGTAAAGTCCGCATGAAAACCCATGCCCAACTCCAGCAGGGCGGCGACGTGGCCTTCGAGCTCAATGGTGCCGCAGGTGGGTTGGGTGGTGCCGGTGATCATCTTCAACAAGGTGCTTTTGCCGGCGCCGTTGACCCCGACGATACCCACCGATTCTCCGGGGGCAATCTGGAAGGTCACGTCCTGTAGCACCCAGTGCTGGTGATGGCGGATCGGCGAGAACGGGACCAGCCATTCAACCAGTCGACTCCAGCGGGTAGGGTATTGTTTATAGGCCTTGCCCAGGCCGGTGACGCGAATGTGCCCCATCAGAGTTCATCCACCATTTCACCGACCCTCTGCCGAAACAGCCGCAGTCCGATGACGAAGAGCAATACGCTGGCGACCATGATCGGCAGCAGCGAACTCCAGACGGGCCATTGGCCGTACAGGAAGATGTTCTGGTAGCTGGTGATCAGGTTGGTCAGGGGGTTGAATTGCAGCAAGCGCTGCACCCAGTCGGGCAGGATGCTCATCGGGTAAACGATTGGCGTCAACCAGAACCAGAATTGCAGACAGATGGCGAAAAATTGCCCGACATCGCGAAAAAACACATTCAATACACCAAGAATAATCCCCAACCCGGCACAGAACATCACCTGTAATGCCAGCAGAGGAATGAGCGCCAACAGCGCCAGGCCCGGTAGTCGACCGGTGATCAACAGAAAACCGAGGAACAGGCCGATGATGATTGCGAAGTTGATACCGGCATTCAACAGCACGATCACCGGCAGGCAGATCCGTGGAAAGCTGATTTTTTTCAGCAGGTTGGCGTTATCCAGAAACATGTTCTGGCTGCGCACGGTGATTTCTGCGAACAAGCCCCAGGTCAGCAACCCGGCGCAGAGGTAGATGCTGTAGGCCATGCCGTCATCTACCCCTGGCAAACGCGCGCGCATGATGTGGGAAAAAATCACGGTGTAAACAATGATCATCGACAGTGGATTGAGCACAGTCCACAAGGCACCGAACAACGAATTGCGATAACGCGCCTGAAACTCTCGCTGGACGCTACCGAGGATGAACCCTCGATAGCTGCTCAGCGTGCGGTAAAGGGAAAGCAGCATTCAAACCGTCCTGCCGTATTGATCTTCGAAGCGGACGATGTCGTCCTCTCCCAGGTATTCGCCGCTTTGCACTTCGATGATCACCAGGTCGATCACGCCGGGATTCTCCAGGCGATGCTTGTGACCGGCAGCAATGAAGGTCGATTCGTTCTTGGCCACCAGGTGAGTGCCGGTGCCATTGTTGGTGACCTTGGCCATGCCCTCGACCACCACCCAGTGTTCATTGCGATGGTGGTGCATCTGCAACGACAACTTGGCGCCGGGCTTGACCACGATGCGTTTGATCTTGAAGCGTGGACCTTCCTCGAGCACGGTGTAGGTGCCCCATGGACGACTGACCGTACGGTGCAGGCGATAGGCTTCGTGCTCTTTATCCTTGAGTTGCCTGGCCACCCGGCGCACATCCTGGGCGCGGTCGGCGTGGGCCACCAGCACCGCGTCGGCGGTGTCGACGATGATCAGGTTATCCACACCCACGGTCGCGACCAGACGGTTATCGCTCTGGACGAAGTTGTTGTGGCTGTCGATGAAAATAGACTCGCCGACGGCGCGGTTGTTCTGTGCATCCGCCGGTACCAGCGCGGCCACCGCACCCCAGGAGCCGATGTCGCTCCAGTCGAAACGGGCCGGCACGACGACCACCTTGTCGGAGCGCTCCATCAACGCGTAGTCGATGGAAATGTCCATGATTTCGCCAAACAGGGCCGGCGACAGTTCCTGTTGCAGGCTCCCCGCGTTTTCCACCGCAGCGCTGGCGGCCATGCAGGTCTGCGTCTGCTCCAGCAAGGCGGGAGCATGGGTTTGCAGCTCGGCCAGCACGCTGGCGACCGAGAAGCAGAACATCCCGGAGTTCCACAGGAAGTTGCCGCTTTCCAGGTAATGAGTCGCGGTTTGCAGGTCGGGTTTTTCGACGAAGCGCCGCACGCTGGCAGCGCCTTTGTCGTCCAGCAATGTGCCGGCTTCAATGTAGCCAAAACCGGTTTCCGCAGCGGTCGGCACCACACCGAAGGTCACCAGGTGACCGCGCCTGGCCAATGTCACTGCATGCTCGACTGCGTCCTTCAGCGCGTCGACATTGACGATCAGGTGGTCGGCGGGCATGACCAGCATGATCGCGTCGTCACCATGCAGGGCCTGCAGGGAGAGGGCGGCGGCGGCAATGGCCGGCGCCGTATTGCGACCTGTCGGCTCCAGCAGGAAGTGCCCGCGATGACGACCCAGGTGCGCGTCCCGAAAGTGATCCTTGCTCTGGAAGTAGTACTCGCGGTTGGTCACCGTGACGATATCGCCCCAGCCGTCGAGCAGGTCCGCGGCCCGCCGATAGGTCTTGCCCAGTAGCGACTGGCCGTCAGGCAAGGCCATGAACGGCTTGGGATGGCCTTCACGCGACACCGGCCACAACCTTGTCCCGGCACCGCCGGAAAGAATCACGGGAATCAGCATGGCCTACTCCTTGGCGACGCGTTTCATGTCCGCATCCATCATCATGCGGATCAAGGTATCCAGATCGGTTTTGGGTTTCCAGCCCAGCACACGCTGGGCCTTGGCCGGGTTGCCGAGCAGCACTTCGACTTCGGCCGGGCGGAAGAACGCCGGGTCGATCTTCACGTAATCGCGGTAGTTCAGGCCCACATGATCGAAGGCGATCCGGCACATCTCGCGCACGGTGGTGGTCACGCCGGTGGCCACCACGAAGTCGTCGGGTTTGTCCTGTTGCAGCATCAGCCACATGGCTTCGACGTAATCCCCGGCAAAGCCCCAGTCGCGTTTGGCGTCGATGTTACCCAGGCGCAGTTCCTGCTGCTTGCCCTGCTTGATGCGGGCGGCGGCGTCGGTGACTTTGCGCGTCACGAACTCGATGCCGCGCAGCGGTGATTCATGGTTGAACAGAATGCCGCTGCTGGCGTGCAGGTTGAAACTTTCGCGGTAGTTCACGGTGATCCAGTGGCCGTACAGCTTGGCCACGCCATAAGGGCTGCGTGGATAGAACGGCGTGTTCTCGTCCTGCTGTTCGGCCTGGATCAGGCCGAACATTTCGCTGGTGGACGCCTGGTAGAAACGCGTATGCGGACTGAACTGACGGATAGCTTCGAGCAGGTGGGTAACGCCCAGACCGTCGACGATGCCGGTGGTCACCGGTTGATCCCAGGAGGCCGCGACAAAGCTTTGCGCGGCGAGGTTGTAGACCTCGTCCGGCGCCGACTTGATCACCGCGCGCTGCACTGAACAGGCATCGGCCATGTCGCCGTCCAGGTAGACGATGTCCGCCTCGACCCCCATCTCACGCAGGCGCCAGCGCGAGTCGCTGCTGCGACGCGCGACCAGGCCGTGGACTTTGTAGCCCTTGTCGAGCAGCAGTTTGGCCAGATACGCGCCATCCTGGCCGGTGATACCTGTGATCAATGCACTTTTAGTCATTCTTGTCGTACTCGCTTCTCCCAGTCGGACAGGATCGCCCGCAGGGATTGTTGTGTTGTGATTTCAGACTTCCATCCGGTGGTCTGGACCAGCCTGGCAGGGCTGCCACACACCCGACGCTGATCCGCGCGGCGAAGTCGCGCAGGGTCCTGGACCAATTGCAGGTTGACCTGGGCAAGATCTGCCAGCTGTTCGATCAAACTGCGAATGCTCTGCTCGCGTCCCGAGCAAATGTTGTAGACCTGCCCCGGCGTACCTTTCTCCAGCAATGCCAGGTAGGCCGAGACCACGTCCCCGACATCGAGGAAATCGCGGGTGACTTCGATGTCCCCGACCTCCAGTTGCGGCGCTTGCAGGCCTTGTTTGATCCGGCAGATCTGACGGGCGGCGCTGGCAATGACGAAGCTGTCTTTCTGCCCGGTTCCGATGTGGTTGAACGGGCGGGCGACCAGTACGGGCCAGCCCTCGCTCAGGCCCCATTGCAAGCTCAGGAACTCTGCCGACAGTTTGCTCACGGCATATGGATTGCGCGGGCAAGGTGGCTGCAATTCAGTGATGGGCAGATGCTCTTCAGTGACCTGGCCATAGACATCACCGGAGCTGACGTACAGAAACGTGCCGGTGAAGCCGCGCGCCTTGAGGGCTTGCAACAGGTTCAGGGTGCCCAGCAGATTGATGTTCAGGGTGCGCGCCGGATCACGAAAGGCGTCCGGGACGAAAGTCTGGCCGGCCAGGTGAATCACCGCATCGGGCATTTCCGGCCACAAGCCTTCGAGGCTGTCCGGCGCGGCGAGATCGTAGCGGCAAGGAACAGGCAGAAGCTCCCATCCCGAGGCATCAGCCTGCAAACGCGATTGGATGTGTTGTCCGACGAATCCAGTCAGACCCGTGACAAACAGACGTTTTTTCAACAGCGACCCCCCGGTCATTCATTTCATCCAATTCCCACAGACTTATGGAAAACTCTCAGGAACCAATAGGGTGGCTCAAAAGACAGGTGAAATGTTTGTTGTAGTTGTTTGGTAGCCAATCTGTGCCATTTGCTCGGCAATTTCAACAAGTCCAGTCGTGACTGGTCAGTTCTCGTCAGCGTAGCCTGATTTATTCTCGTCGGGCGGTTCACGAACCCTCAATGGATGTGTTTAGAATGCCCCTCGTCACGATTACCCGGGGTTCGGCAGCGTCGCTTCGAAACTGCGAGAAACTGACTACTAAAACAAGAACGAAGACGGGCAGGAAGACGATGGACGAGCGCCAGTAAACACTGACTCGAACCGTGTTCTCCCCGTCATAGCGTGAGGCTGCCGGGATGGCGGCGTCACCGTGGGATGCCATGAATTTCATTCTTTACTCCGACGTCAACGACAGCTCCATCAGCCAGAGTCTCGGCCGTCCCGAGTACAGTTACTACTTCGTGCTCAAGGCGTATCGCCCTGTGCTCGAAAGCCTTGGGCGAGTGCATGTGGTGTCCTCCACCGCCGAGGTCGATCCGCTCTACAAACAATTATTGGCCGCCGGCGAAGACAGTCTGTTCCTGTCGTTTACGCCGCCGCAGAAAACCCCGAACGACCTTGAGTGCCCGACGATCTGCGTGGTGGCCTGGGAGTTTGATTCGATTCCCGATGAACAATGGGATAACGACCCGCGCCAGGACTGGACGCAAATGCTGGCGCGGCAGGGCCGGGTGGTCACACTCTCCAGCCATACCGCCCGGGCGATTCGTCGGGCCATGGGCGAAGACTTTCCGGTGCTGGTGTTGCCGACGCCGTTGTGGGAAAACTTCGCCGACATTCGTAGTCGCCACACCAGCGTCCCGATCAACGCCGGCTCGATCCTGGACATCAAGGGTTGCATCTTCGATACACGCACACTCGGGCTGAGCGCCGATGCACTGATTCCCGTCGTGCCGACCGCCGAGGAACTGGCGGCGCTCGAGGCCGAGCTGGAGGCATTGAAGCCACCGCCGCTGACGCTCAAGCGTCGCTTGGTGATTGCTCGCCATTACCTGCACATGTGGCGCCTGGACAAAGGTAAATCGCTGCCGATCCCGGTGCATCGCACGCATTTTCTAAGCCAGTGGTATTGGGAAGGGATTCGCGACTTGTTGTCGCAAGCCGCCCATAAGCGTCTCGCTGACTGGCTGCCGGCCATCGCCGGCCCACAGACGATTGCAGTACCCGAGCCAGAACCGCGACAGTGGCCGGACACCACCGCCCAGGTCGAAACACAGGTTGACGGTGTGGTGTACGTCACCGTGTTCAACCCGCGTGACGGTCGCAAGAACTGGCATCAACTGATCACCGCATTCTGCTGGGCGTTCCGCGAAACGCCTGATGCGACGCTGGTGCTGAAGATTACCCAAAGCGATCTGTCGTCCTACCACGACGAACTGATGACGTTGCTCGCGCAGCTTTCACCGTTCGACTGTCGGGTGGTGGTCATGCACGGCTACCTGGACGACCCGCAATACGCCCGGCTGTACGAAGCCGCCAGTTACTACGTCAATGCCTCGCGCTGCGAAGGGCTATGCCTGCCGCTGATGGAGTTCATGGCCAGCGGTAAACCGGTGATTGCCCCGAATCACACGGCCATGGAGGACTACATCGATGAGCGTGTGGCGTTTGTGGTCAAATCCAGCGAAGAGCTGACCATCTGGCCGCAGGACACTCGCATCATCTACCGCACCCTGCGTTACCGGCCGGATTGGGGCTCGCTGAAAGCCGCTTATGAAAACAGCTATCGTCTGGCCAAGGAGCAACCGCTGGAGTATCAGCGCATGTCCCTCGCCGCCGTCGAGCGCATGCACGATTACTGCGCTTTCGCCCCGGTGCAAAAACGCATGGCGGATTTTTTCGGGCTGACGCCACAGGCTTTGCCGACAGCAAACGTGACGGATACCGCCTCATGCTGATCATCATTCATTCGGAAACCAACCAGCACACCATTGCCCAGAACCTTGGCCGCTCGGAGTACAGCTATTACTTCGTGCTCAAGGAGTACCGACCCGTGCTGGAGCGACTGGGGCGAGTGGTAGAAGTCAGCGACCCGCAGACCGAAGTCGATGCCTTGTACATGGACTGTTTGTCCCGTGGTGAAGCGTGCGTGTTCCTGTCGTTCTCACCGCCTCATCGCACGCCGGTCAATTTCACCTGCCCGACGCTGCCGGTGTTCGCGTGGGAATTCAGCACCATCCCCAACGAACCCTTTGCCGGTGACCCGCTCAATGACTGGCGCACGGTGTTGCATGCAGCGGGTGCGGCGATTACCCATTCCAGCTACACCGTGAATGCGGTGCGCGAGGCGATGGGTGCCGACTATCCGGTCGTCGCGGTACCGGCCCCGGTATGGGACCGGTTTTCCGAGCGTGGCGCCCACTTGCAATGTCAGCCCTTGGCCAGTCAGGTGCGGTTGACGCTCAAGGGGTTGCTGGCCGACAGCCGCGAACTCGACTTGCGAGCCTTCGGACCCATGGCCACTCGCGAAGGTGTGGGTATTGATTTCAAGGCCCCGGCGAGTGAACACGAGTTGGTCCTCGACGGCGTGATCTACACCTCTGTGTTCAACCCCGGTGACGGGCGCAAGAATTGGGAAGACATGCTCAGTGCCTTTTGCGTGACGTTTCGCGAGGTGGACGACGCAACGCTGGTGCTCAAACTGACGCACCACGATGCCGAGGAAGCGCTGACTGACATCCTTCACCACTTGTACAAAAACCAGTCTTACCGCTGCCGGGTCGTGCTGATTTACGGCTATCTGGCTGACGCGGACTATGAGCAACTGGTGCAAGCCACCAGTTACGTGGTTAACACGTCCTACGGCGAAGGCCAGTGTCTTCCGCTGATGGAGTTCATGTCCTGTGGCAAACCGGCGGTGGCGCCACGGACCACGGCGATGATCGATTATCTGGATGCCGATAATGCATTCCTGATTGACTCCACCGATGAGCTGACGGCCTGGCCACATGACCCGCGCAGGGCGTTTCGTACCTTGCGCTACGTCACCAATTGGGCATCGTTGTGCAGGGCTTACCAATCAAGCTATGACGTGGCCAAGGGTGATCCCGGGCGTTATGCACAGATGTCCGTGCACGCAGTGGCCAGTCTCAAGAAATTCTGCAGCCAGGCCTCTGCCGAGCAGCGGCTTGAGCTGTTTTTTGAGCACCTGTTCGAGAACCGTGCCGTGGAAACCCCTGAGGCATGATTCGCGCATTGGTCAGACGTTTCTTTGCAGAGACGAAACCCGAGCCCCGGCCCGCGCCTTCGCCTTCGCCGGTCGAGCAATCTCGTGTGTCGCCAAGGGATGTGGGCTTGCATGACGCCATGCATGACGGCTGGTTTTGCGGTGACAGCGGCGAATTGCTCAAAGGGTTTGCCATTACCGCCGACGACACCTTGCTGGATGTCGGCTGTGGCGAAGGGGTCGCGACCTTGTTTGCGGTGCGTCAAGGCGCGTCGGTGATCTTCACCGACAGTGAGCACGACAAGGTCCGCGACCTGGCGCGGCAAGTGCAAGCGCAGTCGGATAAAGCGAACCTCGGTCTGGTCAGCAACAGCCTGCCGCTGCCTCTGGCCGATGGTTGCGCGAGCAAAGTCGTGTGCATGGAAGTGCTGGAGCATATCGAGCAACCGGAGCCGTTCATGGCCGAACTGGTGCGCATGGGCCGCCCCGGCGCGCTGTACCTGCTGAGCGTACCGTCCCCGGTGGGCGAGCATTTGCAGAAAGGCATCGCCCCGGCCAGCTATTTTCAATCGCCCAATCACGTGCAGATTTTCAGCCCCGAGCGATTCGCCGCGCTGGTGGAAGACGCGGGCCTGGTCATCGAGCATCGCCAGGCCACCGGGTTTTTCTGGGTCATGGGCATGATTTTTTTCTGGGCCAGTGAACGTGCCGCCGGGCGCGATCTGGGTGGTGCAGTTCGCGACCGGATTCAGGCGCCGTATCCGCCACTGATGGAGAGCTGGGCGAAAACCTGGCAGGACTTGCTGGCCCAGCCCGACGGGTTGGCGATCAAGCAGATGCTGGATCAGTTCATGCCCAAAAGCCAGGTGATCATTGCTCGCAAACCCCATGTCCAGGAGGGCGCATGAGCAACGAAAAACGGATCATGGACATCGAGTTGTTGCGCGGTATTGCTGTGCTTGGCGTGCTGTTTCATCACCTGCAGGACAGCCTGTTCGCGGCGGCTGTGCCATTGCTGCAGAGCATCACGCTGTACAGCCAGCCGTGGTGGGGCGTGGATCTGTTTTTTGCGATCTCGGGTTTCGTCATTGCCCGCAGCCTGATCCCGGCCTTGCGCCGCTGCACCACGCGTCGGGAGTGTTGGCAACAGACTCGCAATTTCTGGTTGCGGCGGGCCTTTCGTTTGCTGCCGTCGGCCTGGTTATGGCTGGCGCTGATGTTGCTGGCGTGTCTTTTTCTCAACCGTTCCGGCGCGTTCGGCACGCTGCACGCGAACCTTCAGGCGACCCTGGCCGGCGTCGCGCAGTATGCCAATTTCCGCTTTGCCGACAGTTTTTATCACTACGAGTACGGCACCAGTTTCGTGTACTGGAGCCTGTCGCTGGAAGAGCAGTTCTACCTGCTGTTTCCGCTGTTGATCGTGCTGTTGCGCAAACACCTGGTGTGGGCGTTGCTGGCGCTGGTTGCGCTGCAATTGTTTACCTTGCGCACGCCGATCCTGATGGTGGTGCGCACCGATGCACTGGCCCTAGGCGTGCTGTTGGCGATGTGGAGTACGCAACCGTCGTACCTGCGCTGGGAGCCAAAATTCTTGCGTCGTCCATGGGCGGGTGTTGCCGCACTGATCGCGGTGTCGCTGCTGCTCAGCTTCATGGCAACGGATCGTTTCACCTTCACTTCTTACCGGATCGGCGTGATTGCGCTGTTGTGTGCGCTGCTGGTGTGGATCGCTTCTTACAACCGCGATTACCTGTTGCCGCGAGGCGTGTTCAAAAACCTGATGACGTGGGTCGGCAGCCGTTCCTACGGGATTTACTTGATCCATATCCCGGCCTACTTACTGGTTCGTGAATTCATTTTCCGTTTACAGGCTGCCGGGCTGCCCAGTCCGGCTGGCCATCCGATTCTGATGTTGCTGATGGCTGGCGGCCTGATCGTGCTGCTGAGCGAACTCAACTATCGCTACATCGAAATGCCCATGCGCAACCGCGGCGCCTCGCTGGTCAAACGCCTGGGCACCCCCCGAACAGCCGTCCCATCCTCTGGAGCCACCTCATGCTGAGCCTTTTGAAGAAACTCACGGCGGGCACGCCCGCGCCTGTGCAGCCAGAGACACCGCCCGCGGCGCCAGTGGCGGAGAAAGTCGACCCCTACATGCTCGGCCTGCACGACGCGATGCTCAGCGGCTGGTTCAATCAGCAAACCGGCGAACTGTTCAGCGGATTCCCGGTAACCCCCGAGGACACGCTGCTGGATGTGGGCTGTGGAGACGGCGGCAACGTACATTTCTGCGGGATGCGCGGGGCAAAGATCATCATCGCCGATATCGACGCGGCCAAGGTCGAGGCGACTCGCCAGCGCCTGAGCGATACACCGGCCCGCGAAGTCGAATGCCATGTCACCGACTGCAACCCGCTGCCGATTGCCGATGCGACCGCCACGCGGGTGGTTTCGACCGAGGTCATCGAGCACGTGGACGATCCTGCGCAGTTCCTCGCTGAACTGGTGCGCGTCGGTAAACCGGGCGCGCTGTACCTGCTGAGCGTCCCGCATCCCAGCTCCGAAGACCTGCAGAAAGATATCGCGGCGGCCGAGTATTTCCAGAAGCCCAACCACATTCGCATCATCAGCGAAGAGCAGTTCAAGGCCATGGTCAGCGATGCCGGCCTGGAAGTGATCAGCCACAGCCAGTACGGATTCTACTGGTCGATGTGGATGCTGTTGTTCTGGGAAGCCAAGGTCGATTTCAGCAACCCGGACCATCCGTTGCTCAACCACTGGGCGGATACCTGGCAGGCGATTCTGGCCTCGCCACGGGGCGCACAGATCAAGCAGGCGCTGGATGCGGTGGTGGCGAAAAGTCAGGTGATCATTGCGCGTAAACCCTGATCAGCAAAGCTCGCCCGGGCGGGGCCGCGAATTCAAGCCTGATTGCCCGGGTACACCTGCATAGCCCGTGCCCATTACTGGCTGGAGCGAACGGCCCCTCCATCAATCAACAGGTTCTGCCCGGTCAGGTAGCCCGCATGGCTGCTGCAAACGAAGGCGCAAAGAGCACCGAACTCCTCGGGTGAGCCGAAGCGTTTGGCAGGAATCTCGCTACGGCATTGGTCAAGGAATTCCTCGCTGTCTTGCCCCGACTCCTGGGCCGCAGCGACCAGGTTGTCACGCAGTCGATCGGTGTCGAATGAGCCCGGTTGCAGGTTGTTGATCGTCACATTGCGACTGGCAATGTTTTCTTGACGGGCAAGCCCTGCGATAAACCCCGTCAGACCACTGCGCGCGCCATTGGACAGGCCCAGGCTTTCGATAGGGGACTTCACGGCACTCGACGTGATGTTGATGATTCGGCCAAATCCGCGTGCCGCCATACCGTCTACTGTTGCCTTGATCAATTCGATTGGGGTCAGCATGTTGGCGTCCAGCGCCTTGAGCCAGGCGTCGCGATTCCATTCGCGGAAATCCCCGGGGGGAGGGCCTCCAGCGTTATTGATCAAAATATCGAAATGCTCATGGGCCATTAGCGCTGCCGCCCGACCCTCGGGCGTCGAAATATCTCCGGCTACGGCGATAACAGTCACTTCAGGATTCATCGCTCTGAGCTGACGGGCTGTTTCATTCAGCGTCTGTTCGCCCCGTGCGGTGATCACCACGTTCACGCCTTCGTGGACGAGAGCCTGTGCGCAGGCTTTGCCCAGACCTTTGCTGGCGGCGCACACCAGCGCCCAGCGTCCTGCTATTCCAAGATTCATACGGGTTTTCCTGAAAGAAGGAAGCTCAAAGAAAGTGGTTGCCTGTTCATGCATGATCCAGAGTTGCAGACAGGTTTGGTGATCGAGTACTGATGCCCATGAAGCGCCGCACGCGTTCTCCTTCAGCATCGCATCGTATGGTTTGCGGTGCGGCATCCAGTTGGATATTACCGTTCTCCATGAATACGACCCGGTCGGATATCGACATGGCAAAGTCCATTTCGTGGGTCACGATCAGCATAGTCATGCCTTCCTTGGCCAGGTCGCGGATCACGTTCAGCACGTCGTTGACCAGTTCCGGGTCGAGGGCCGAGGTCGGTTCGTCGAACAGCATGATCTGCGGCTCCATCGCCAGGGCTCGAGCGATCGCCACGCGCTGTTGCTGCCCGCCGGAGAGCTGGTGCGGGTACTTGTGGGCATGGGCCAGCAGGCCGACCTTGTCCAGTAGCGCATAGGCACGATGTTCACTCAGCTCGCCCGGCTGGCCGTGGTAACGCGGTGCCAGCGTGACGTTGTCGAGAATGGTGCGGTGCGGGAACAGGTTGAAGTTCTGGAACACCATGCCGATGTGCCGCACGCCTTTGCGCAGGCGTGAGCTGTTGGGTTTGTCCGACGCTTCGATGAATTTTTCGCCGAACAACAGGATGTCGCCGGTATCGATGGTTTCCAGGCCGTTGACGGTGCGGATCAGCGAAGTCTTGCCGGAGCCGGATGGCCCGATGATCGAGACCACCTGGCCGTATTCGATATTCAGGTCGATACCCATCAGCACCTGGTGGGTGCCATAGCTCTTCTGGATGTTCTTCAGTTGCAGGATGGGCGTCGCGTTGTTGCCGGCGGCTTTGCGCGCAGTGTCGGGCAAGGCTTCGGCGCTGGCCTTGAACCTGGCGATGGTGGCCGCGTCGAGTGTGTGCGGCTTGCGGAAGTTCAGGTCCAGGTAGCGCTCCAGGCGCTGCAGGAAATAACCGAACACGGTGACGATCAACACGTAGTAGACGCCTACCGCCGCCAGGGTTTCCATGACCAGGAAGTTGGTGGCATAGAGGCGTTGGCCGACCGTGAGGATTTCGGTCAGGGAGATGACCGAGACCAGCGAGGTCAGCTTGACAACCGTGATGTATTCATTGATCAAAGTGGGCAGCGAAATACGGAAAGCCTGGGGGATCACGATCAGGCGTTGCATGCCGAACAGGCCGACACCCAGCGCGCGCCCGGCTTCCTTTTGGCCCTTGGCCACGGAGATCAGGCCACCACGATGGATTTCCGCCATGTACGCAGCTTCCGTAACCACCAGGGCCAGCAAGCCGGAGTAGAAGGGGTTGGACAGAATCGGTCCGCTACCGGGAAACAATTGCGGCAGGTTGTAGACGAAGACCACCAGCACCAGCAACGGGATGCTGCGGAAGAACCAGATGTAGACCGCTGCGGGAATGCGCAGCAAGGGTGTCTGGGACAGCTTGGCCGTGGCCAGGACAAAACCCAGCAGCATGCCGATGAACCAGGCCAGGGCACTGAGCTGGACCACCGTGACGCAGGCCTTCCAGAAGTCCGGCAGGGAGAACAGGGATAAGAAATACGACCAATCGAATTGCATGGGGCACCTCGATCTGCCGCCCCGGTGCAGGGCAGGCAGATGACCAGACTACAAGGACAGGTTCTTAGTTGGCAGTCGGTTCTTCCAAACCATATTTCTTAAGGATAGCGGCGTATTCACCGCTCTTTTTGCTCTCCTCGAAGGCCTTTTGCACGGCCTGGTAGGTTTCGTCGTTACCTTTCTTGACGAAGATGCCCAGGGTTTGCTGATAGATCGGATGCTCGGTGGTGATCACGACCCGGCCATTGGTCTTTTCCGCGATCATTTTTGCCGCGCCGGCGATTTCGACCTGGGCCTGGATGTTTTTGGACAGCAGGGCCTGGGTCACTTCGGGTGCCGAAGGGTACTCGCTGACGGTGATGGCGCCTTTGTTGTTCGGCACACAGTATTCGTCGGACAGCTTGCGGAATTCCTTGACCCAGGTCGTGCCCTGTTCCAGGCCCAGTTTCAAGCCGCACAGGTCTTCAGGTTTTTTCGCATTGATCTCGCTGCCCTTGGGCACCATGACCGCGGCACCAGTGTTGGCATAAGCGATGGTCTGGGCCTGGGTCTGGCGCTCCGGAGTGATGTACATGCCGGAGATGACTGCGTCGTACTTGCCGGAGTTCAAGCCGAGGATCAGGCTCGGGAACTTGGTGTCGACGAACTCCACCTTGGCGTTCATGTGCTTGGCCAGAGCCGTTGCCAGCTCGGGGTCCGAACCCACCACGTTTTTGTCCTTGTCATAGGACTCGAAAGGAGGGTAGGTGATTTCCATGCCGACCTTGAACGTGTCTGCCGCGGCCATGCTCACCGAGGCACCGAACATACCGGCTGCCAATACAGCCAGGCTCAAAAGGTTCTTCTTATTGTTTTTCATTTTTTACTGACTCCGGCGTAGGTAGGGGGTTAGCTGAAAACTTCAATCAGGACGGTTGCGCCTGATTTTTCAAATGTCCGAAACTGGCGGGCTTGCGTGCCTTGCCTGGCAGTTGAACTTCCCCGTTGGCCACCCTCTGGCGCAGATACTGATAGGTCTGCAGCGCCTGGCCATACATGTGTTCGCCGATCGTGATCTCTTCATAGTCGTTGCCTGCCTGGGCGAACCCGGGCAGCGGCTTGATCTGGGTGTGGTAGTCACAGGCATAAAACAGTGGAAAGGAATAACGCTCCTCTTTCACGCTGCGCACCCGGTGCGCGGTGGCAACGAAAGCGCCTGCCGTCATCACTTCCAGCATGTCGCCGATGTTGACCACAAAGGCATCGGCCATCGGTGGTGCATCGATCCATTGGCCAAGATTGTTCATCACCTCAAGGCCTGGTTTGTCGGCCAGGAGGATGGTGAAGCACTCGTAATCAGTATGGGCGCCAAGACCCGGTGCGTCATGGGCGGCACCGTCGAAGGGGTAGTGGATCAGGCGCAGCTTGGACGGCGGACGGGTGACCAGGCTTTCGAAATAGTTTTCCTCCAGGCCCAGGGTCAGGGCGAAGCCGCCGAACAGGCGCCGGCCCAAGGCGAAGATCGCTTCGTAGTAGGCCTGCACCGACGCCTTGAAACCTTGCAGTTGCGGCCAGTCGTTGGGCCCCAGCAACGGGGTGTTGGCCAGCACCAGCGGGTCATCGGCCGGGACTTCGAAGCCAACGTCGAAGGCTTCCTTGTGGTCCGGTTTGCCTTTGGAATAGACCTCTTCGCCTTCGGGCACAAAGCCCTTGTGGGTTTGCGAGGTGCCGATGTAGTGGCGCATCTTGGTGTCGATGGGCTGGTCGAAAAAGTCTTTGGCAGCCTGGCGCAGGTTGGCGATCAGTTGCGGGTCGATGCCGTGATCGGTGATATAGAGGAACCCGACCTCGCTGGCGGCGCGCCCCAATTGTTCGGCCACGGCCAGGCGGTGTTCCAGTTCAAAACTGAACAGGCCGGCGATGTCGACCACCGGAATGCTATTGAAGTTGGCTTTGTGTGTGTCAGTGCAGGCGCTGTTGTTTTTATTGTCAGGCATGACGCATCGGCTCCCTAAGGATGGCTTGAGTGGCTGAAACGCTCGAAGTGTTCGCGCTCGGTCTGGCCCATCCACACGTTCAATGACCACAGGTCGGCGACCGGGACATTGGTGAAGGGCAAATGATGCAGGTAGCCGTCGGCGCCGAATTCCGGGGTCAGGGTGCTGACCTGGTAACTGCGGGCTTGCTGCGAGCGCCAGATGCTTTCCCAGTGCTGCTGATGGAAAGCCAGTTCTTTTGCATATTCAGGCGCCGCCGGGTGCGGAACCTGCGGGCCCTGGTCATAGCCAACCCGGGCCTGGACATGGTGAACCCGCTCGATGAAAGCGCTCAGGTCATCGGCCGGGTCATTCAACAGGCGTTCGCAGGTCACGACCCAGTGGCTGATGTCACTGGTGAACAACAAGTCGGGTAGTTGGCGGATCAACTCCAGGGTCACCCAAGGATTGAACAGCGAACGCGAGCGGTGAGTTTCGAAACTGCAGACCTGGCCGTGCTTGCGCGCCAGATCCAGCGCCTGGCCAAAAAATTCCACTTGTTGTGGCAAGGACCAGCGGTCATTGCCCGCCAGCACATTGACGAAGCGTGGGCCGAGCTCGGCGGCCCAGGCGAGTTTCTGGTCGAGGTCATTGAGGTGGACGGCAGGCGTTGCCGACTGGTCCGGCATCACGTCGTACGCGGTGAAGACGGTGCTGATGTAGCCCAGGCGATTGGCCTGGATAAAGGCGCCAAACTCGGCCCGTTCACGGGCGTCCAGTGGCAGGCGTGCTTCCATGCCATCGAAGCCCGCGTGCAGCAACTCCTCGAGCGCCTGAGCCTTGCTGGCGGTGTAGCCCCACAGCGTGCGAAAAATTTCCAGCTTCATCGGTGATCCTCAAAAATCCCAGGGCCTACTGCAAAAGCACTTCGACGGAGCCAGGCTGCCAAGAGCCTGGTTCGCTGTGGAGTCGATGTTAGGCACAGGCCGCGCACTGAAAGAATCTGAAAGTTCAAATGAATACTTCAGACTTTCATTAACAAATAGCTAGCTACTTATCGTGCTTGCCAGGAGGGATTTTATGGGCGAGAACGTGTCTACGTTGGCTATTAGCGAGAGATGCCATTGTTACGGCATCATTTTGAAGACTCCCAAGCGACACCGGGCTGCTGAGGGGCCGTTTTTGGCCGATTGTGTTGAAAAAAGTCGATATTGATATCCTCAACCTTTCTCGTGCACTGGTTCTGGATAGATGCTCATGTTGACTGGCTTGAATCATTTTACGTTAGCGGTTGTGAACCTCTCTCGCAGTATCGAATTTTATGTGGCTCTACCCGGCTTTAGATTGGCTGCCCGCTGGGAAACGGGGGCTTATCTTTCCCTCGGTGATCTCTGGCTTTGTCTGTCTCTCGATGAGAGCCGTGTGGCGGAAAAACAGCCTGATTACACCCACTATGCGTTTTCGGTGGGGCAGGACGATTTTGAAGAAGTCACTGCTTGCTTGCGGCTTCGTAACGTTATTGAGTGGAAATCCAATTCGAGCGAAGGTAATTCGTTTTATTTTTCGGATCCCGATGGGCATCGCCTGGAAGTGCATGTAGGCAGCCTGGCTTCACGGCTTGAGCAATGCCGGCGCCAGCCGTATGCAGGTATGGAGTTCTTTGACTGACCGTTTTCTTCTGATTTTGCCCAGTCTTCGAGTACCCCACCCAACGCCAAAGAGGACCTGGTCGCAGTACAGAAGGGGCGGGATGAGGAGGCCCAAAGACGCCAGGAAGCAGAGATGGCCCGAAGGCGAAGTGCAAGTGGCCGCCATCGAGCCAGAGCCCGCGTACGATGGGGCTGAGATTCCCCGTGGCCATTTGCCGCCTCCGGGTAAATGCCGAATCTGGTTCCCTGATCGCCCGCCGGGGAATCAGCCTGCACCCGGCAAATGCAAGAAGCTGCGATATCGGGTTCCGTCAGGGGCCTATCTGGTGCACGGTTGAGTCTCCGAGTGTCCACTTCTGGTGGATTTTTGCCGATCACAACGGGCTTCTATCAACCCAAAGCCGACTGTGATGACAGGCGGCTTTGGGATTGAAACGATCATGTAAGCGGTTTTTGCGTTTGCTGACGACATAACCAACCGTTTGATAGACGACGCTAGCCTTTTCCTTTGCCGCTGCCGCTGCCGCTGCCGCTGCCGCTGCCGCTGCCACTGCCGCTGCCGCTGCCGCTGCCACTGCCGCTGCCGCCGCCACTGCCGYCGCCACTGCCGCTGCCACTGCCGCTGCCGCTGCCGCCGCCACTGCCGCTGCCGCTGCCACTGCTATTTTCTGGGTCATTGTTGACCCCGACCTGTGGCCCGACGCCATCTCCCGTACGGAATGTCGGTAACGCAACCGAGGCCACGAATTTCACGCCGTCCCAGCTAGGCAAGGGTGTGGGCATCAATTGGAACTGGCCCGGATGCTCAGAGTCCCAGCGCAGCAGCATCGACGTGTCCTCATGCTGTGTGTTGTGGCAGTGCTCCATGTAGGTACCGGCAAACTCACGGATGTGTATGGCCATTTCGACATCGTCGAGGCTGTCGGAATCGCGGCCTACACGGTAGATATCCTTGCGCGCGCCTTTTTCCCATTCTGGCGGCGGTTTGCCACCTCGAGTGAGAATGACCCCTTCCTCGAAGTGCACATGCACCGGGTGAGTCCAGCCATTGCCGCCGTTCTGGATCTTCCAGATTTCCAGCGTGCCTTCACCCTTGAACCCTGCCGGTGTCGGGCCAGTGGCCAGTTGTGGCGCGGCTGAAATCCGCCGCGGGTCCATGGGGAAGCCTCTGCCGCCATCGGTCTTGATCGTCCAGGGCGTAAAATCTGTGCCGTTGGAGCGGCCAAAGATAAAGGTGCGGTGCCGCGCCTGGGCAAGCCGGGCGATATCGGCAGGGTCATCACGATGCAAGGGCAAGGGGATCATGAACCTGCCCTCGGGCTTGCCAGGCTTGGCGGGCTCGAAGTCGACCGGATTCATGCTGACATCCTGGCCGGTGTAAGGCTGGACGTTGAGTTGCAGGAACAGGCCCACGCCTGGGTCACCGTTGACCCACTGTGGCCCGTTGCTGGTTTGCCTGACAACGGGCAGGTACTTCTCGGAGAGTACATCCGCCAATGGAATGTCACGTTTTGGACGCTTGCCGTCTTCATGCTCCTCAATGTTGACGAAGAAAATCTTGTCGCCCGGGTTGATGCCGTTTTTCGCGAAGTCGACGACGATGTCATAGCGTTCGGCAACGCCCAGCATGGGCAGAATGGCATTGTTGTCCTGTGTGTCGCCGTCGCCATCGAGGTCCAGGCTGCCATCGAACGGCACGGCGTGCTCCATGATATTGCCGTCGTTGGCAATCATGTGGAACGGCACCCGGTTATAGGAAACTCCGGAGTTGTTCGGGCCAGGAAACTCGCCACCATTACCATTGACCTGACGTACCACCGCCAGCTTGAAGTAGCGAGAAACCGATCCGTCGAGAATGCGGAAACGGTAGCGGCGGGCACGTACGTCCAGGAAGGGTTTGTACTCCCAGTTGGTCAGCACCTGGTCACCGAGAAAACCGTCGGTGTTGAACGGGTTGAACCACAACTGGCCGGTCTGGTCCCAGGCCTTGTCGGCGATCGTCAGGTTGACGTCATAGTCGCGGTTACCCCACCCCAGCGCCGAACCGCTGGCCAAGCGCAGGTTGACCCCGTCGTCGACCGTCTCGTTGCCACGGTCCACGGCGCTGTAGTAGTTCATCATCGTCGCGTTGCCCTTGTAGACATTCTGCGCGGTGAAATCGAGCATGTGGTCGTGGAACCAGTGGGTGCTCATGGTTTCGCGCCAGTCGCCACGGATCTTGATGGTGCCGTTGTTGCAGGTCTTGAAGCCGGGGCTGGCGTCATTGACGAACAGGATTTCACCGGGGTCGCAGGGGAATGCCGCACGCGGATCCTCAGCGCTGGTATTGATAGTGTCGTAACCGGCCAACTGGATCGGCCAGCGATAGTCGTAGTACTGGCCCGGGAAGAAGAACGCGTTGGTAAAGCCGTCGCTTTCGGCGGGCGAGTGGCCGTTATGTTCATGGGTGGTGAGGGTGTGCAGGCCAAAGCCCCGGTTGGCCGATGGGTCAATGGGCAAGGCATCGTAATGACGCATCAGCATCGCTTGGCCATAGCGTACTAGAAGCAGTTTGGGCGGAAAGGTGCCGTCGAATGTCCACACCGCATTATGGTCCTGGACAGGGAAGTTGGGGTGAAACTGCACTTGAATGCCCTTGGTGGTGCCCTCGTTGGCCGGGTCGCCGCTGGTGTTGTGATAGAGCCCGCCGGGCGCGAATTCCCCCACGGCGTAGTTATGCCGTTGCATACGATCACGCAAGCCGCTGTTGACGTGCGCGCCTGCTTGCACCGTCTTGAAGGCGTCGCGCGGGAAAAACTCATTGAAACGCTGGTGCGACCAGCCTTTTCCTGGTGGCCGGCCTTCTGCGGGCGAATCGACTCGGCGATTGAGGAAAAGCTCGATCTGCGCCTTCCAGGGGTTGCGGTCCAGTACATTGGAGAACTCTGTCGGGAAGGGCGTCAATGCTGGCTGCCTGAGAAAGGCTTCCAGCGCATCCGGAGACGGGCCGCTACGCGCCACGTTCAATGGATCTTGCGCCGGTGCGGGGCCCACCGTCGGAACCGGAAACGGAACAGGTGATGGCGGGTCGGTCGCATCCAGTTTGTTCGAGCCGAATTCCTCGAAAAGTTCAAGCTTCTGCGTGAACGGTTGAGCCCCGAACACCGGGCTGGGATTACCGTTAGTGGGGATATTGAAGCTGGTTTGCAGATCGGGTGGCAGCACATTGTCGACCAAGGGGGTCCTGCGGTTACCGGTCACACCATTGGGTAAGTCGAAGGCGCCGACGTTTGCGGGAGGCAGCTTGAGCAAGTCCCGCGATGCGGCATCGAGGTCGGCGGGCGGATTGGTGAACGCCGATGGGTCGGTAGGAGGCGGTGGATCGGTGTTGTCGAGGGGGACTGCCTGGGTCTGGGACAAGCCCAGCCCCAACATGATCACGGCAGCAGAGATGCTCAGCGCCAGCCTGGTTTTGGACAATGCACTAGGTTTCGACCTTCCGGTATCTAGTTTCATCGCAAACACCTCTGACGGGTTCCTCGGAGCGCGTGGCAATAGAGGGGCAACGAGCCACTGCTCCTGGCCGGGCTGGCGAAACGTTTGATTTCGAGCCGGGATGGGAACGATGCAAATTTCCCGCCGAAAGTGACAGGAGGTGACTAATGGCTCTACGCCACGCTCAACTTGTCTGCTGGCTTTAAGCAGGCGTATGAGAAGCCAGGATGAAAGCCCCGATGATGGGGGATATTCCCCAATACAGGGTGCGATTGTGTGGGGTGTTTGGGCTAAGAGAAGTGGCCACTTTCTGAATGCATCGATGGCCGCTTGTGGTTGATTGTTGACTGACTTCCTCAGGGCGTGAAGCTGACGGTCGCGACAGGCAAAAATCGGCCAGAAGCAGTTGTTGAACTGTTGCCCTGGCTTCGAATCATCAGGAGTACTGCAACCGACAAAGAGTAGATGACCGTGCCCCCTAAAACCGCAGGATTTGCCGGCGTCTGAAAACGCATATGGCCAGGCGTTGACTATGTCTGTGAGTTCCTTCCCTGGCTTGTCATTGCTCGAATCAAAAGTACCGTCATGATCCCGTGCAATACGACCACTGGCCACAATAAAACCCCACTCGATTCCCCCGAGATACCAACGTAGGCGAGATAAAGCGTAGCGGCTGCGTTATAGATCAACATCCCGAGCATTGCTGGTCCGGGCCAGCAGGCGATGGCCAATGCGATGAGGGCGATGCCGGCCAGGGGGACGATGACGCCCGTGAGTTCGATGCCAAGCAGAAGTTGCCCGACCAGCGACGGGACAAGTATCAGCGCCACGCCAGTGGCGGCCTCGAGGATCGCGGCGAAAACAAGCAGTCCTTTCATCACATGGGCGCTCCGTCCCGGGCTGTATAGGTGCAAGACTGGACGGCCCTGGAGAATTGGTTAATCCGATTGCTACTAAGCCTTAGTGCTTATCGTGATTAGCCTTGGTGGAAAGTTCCGGCACAGCAGCAATACTCCACTCGGCCGCGAAAACTATTCGCAGTATAGCGTGGGGCAATAAGTCATGAACTTAAGCGTCTGTGAAGCGAAAGAATCTCGACTTTCGTTAATCAAACGATGCCTTCGCCAGCCGTTATTGCACTTTCTAATCGCCGGTTTTGCACTCTTTGTGCTGTACGGAGGTTTACACCGCTCAACCCTTGATCAAGATCCGCAACGCATCGAAATCACCCCTGAAGTTGTTCAGCGGATCGCGATTTCCTGGCTGGCACGATGGCAACGACCCGCATCGGAGCAACAGTTACAGGGCCTGATTGAGGAATATGTGAAAGAGGAGATCCTCTATCGCGAAGCACTGAAACTTGGCCTGGATAAAGACGACACTATTATTCGCCGCCGACTGGCGCAAAAAATGGATTTCCTCGCCGAGGATGTCGCGTCACTTCGCGAACCGGCACCCGGTGTACTTGAGGCCTGGTACAACCAGCATCAGGACCAATATGCCCCGCTGCCACTTTTGACCTTCCATCATTTGTTTTTCGCTTTGGACAAACGTGGTGCGGATGCGCAAGCGCAGGCTCAGTCCGCACTCAGTGGGCTGTCTGACAAGAACAGTGGTGAAGGCGATGCCTTTATGTTTAAAAACGCCTACTCAGAACAATCCCAGGATCAGGTGGCGCGGATCTTTGGTTCATCGTTCGCCATTTCATTGTTCAAGCAAACGCCAGGTAGCTGGGTGGGGCCTGTGGAGTCGGGTTTTGGCTGGCACCTGGTGTGGATTGATGCGCTGGCCAAATTACCTCCTCCGCCCTTCGAAGCCGTGGCCCCGCAGGTCAAGTCCGATTGGTTGTCCGAACAACGCAGCGCATCGAAACGCGCGAATTTCGATGCACTGAAAGCACGCTATGAAGTCGTGGTGATGATACCTGCTTCCGCCGGTGCGATTGCCGCCACACACACGGAGCGGCCGTGATGGGGCGCACGGTATGGCTGCTGTTGGTGCTCTGGTTCATGGGGCTAACGGCCATGGCCCATGAATCGCGCCCCGCTTACCTGGAACTCAACGAAACGGCCGCCGGGCGCTATGACGTACTGTGGCGCACGCCTGTGCTTTCAGGCATGCGATTGCCGATTGCGCTCCGGTTTGCCGAAGGTGTTCGCAATGTCGTTGAGCCCGTGGAAAGCGAACTGAACGACTCACTGATCGAGCGTCGGGTCATTGAAGCCGGTCCCGCAGGACTGGTCGGGCAACGTATTGAATTCATCGGCCTGCAAGCGAGCATCACCGATGTGCTGGTGCGTGTCTCGCGCCTGGACGGCAGCCTGACGACCACCCTCGTCCATCCTGCGCAACCCTGGATTGAGATCGCTGCCACGCCGGGAGCGTTCTCGGTGGCCGGTGCATTTCTGGTTCATGGCATCCAACACATCCTGGGGGGCTTCGATCACCTGCTGTTTGTCTTCGGTCTCCTGCTGCTGGTGGGTAATGGCTGGATGCTGGTGAAGACCATCACCGCATTCACCGTCGCCCATTCCGTCACTCTGGCACTCGCTACACTGGGTGTGGTGCGGCTGTCCGGCCCTCCTGTGGAAGCGACGATTGCGCTGAGCATTCTGTTGCTGGCAGTGGAAATCGCCCGCAAGAACCGTGACGAAACCAGTTTCACCCTCCAGTGGCCATGGGTGGTGGCGTTCTGTTTTGGCTTGTTGCATGGCTTCGGTTTTGCCGGTGCGCTGGCGGAAATCGGTTTGCCGCAGCGCGATCTGCCGCTGGCGCTGCTCACCTTCAATGTTGGCGTCGAGATCGGCCAGCTGATGTTCGTCGCCGTCGTGTTGAGCCTGCGCGCACTGTTGCTGCGTTGTCGACTGCCACGGCCCGCAGTCCTGTATGCCCGACCGATTGCTTCTTACGGGGTGGGTACGCTGGCTGCCTTCTGGTTTTTCCAAAGAGTCTCGAGTTTCCTGTCCTGAGTTGCACCCTGTCATTGCCGTATTCCGGAGACGTGGAATATGAAGAACCCTACACATTTCACCGCGCCAACACTGCTCGGTTGCGCCGTGTTAACTGCCAGCACGCTGGCATTGGCAGAGGGCAACCCGGATCGCGAGGTTTATTTTGGCCAGACGCACTCGCACAGCTCCTGGTCGATTGATGCCTACCTGATCGGCAACCACCAGGTCGATCCCGAGCAGACGTACCAATACTCACTTGGGATGCCGGTCAAGCATCCAATGGGGTTTGAAGTGCAACTCAAGGGTCGCCCGCTGGATTTCCATGGCGTGACCGACCACTCGGAATATGTGGGCGTGATCGCCCTGGCCAACGATCCAAAGTCAGACTTCAGCAAGCTGCCCATCGCGCAAAAGCTGATTGTCAAAACCCCGGAAGATTTCAACCGGGTGTTCAAATGGATCGCCGGCAGCTTGAGCCACCCGATCAAAGAGCTGATTGATCCGAAGGTTGCCGGCAATATCTGGCAGCAGAACATCGCCATCGCCGACAAGTACTACAAGCCCGGCAAGTTCACCACGTTTGTCGCCTATGAATGGACCTCAGCCCCCAACAATCAAAACATGCACCGCAATGTGTTTTTCCGCGACTCGAAGAAGGTGCCGGACATGCCCTTCACGGCCCTCGATTCGGACAAACCGGAGGATTTGTGGGGCTGGATGGACGATCAACGCAAAAAAGGCAACGAGGTGCTGGCGATCTCCCACAATGCCAACCTCAGCAATGGCCTGATGTTTCCAGTGGACGTAGATGACCGTGGCCGGCCCATTGATGCCGCCTGGGCCGAGACGCGGATGCGCAATGAATCGCTCACCGAAATTCACCAGGTAAAGGGCACCTCGGAAACCCACCCCGAACTATCGCCGACAGACGAATTTGCCAATTATGAAATCATGAATTTCCTGCTTGGCATCGACAACAGCACATCGAAACTCAATGGCAGTTACGTAAGGCAAGCCTGGCAAAACGGCATGGCTTTGCAGCAAGCTCGTGGATACAACCCTTACAAAATGGGCGTGGTCGGCGCCAGCGACTCGCACAATGGGGTGATTCCTTATTCCCAGAGCTACAACTTCGGCTCCCACGGCTTTACCGACAGCACCCCGGCGGCGCGTCTTTCCGGCAAACAGAACTCGGGGTTGATTGCCTTGCAAACCAGCACCTCCGGTCTGGCCGGTGTCTGGGCCGAAGAAAACACCCGTGAATCGATCTTCGATGCCATGAAGCGCAAAGAAGTCTATGGCACCAGCGGCGTGCGCATCCCCGTGCGCATGTTTGGTGGCTGGGGCTTCGATAGCGGTTTGTGGAGTGAAAAAGACTGGGTGCATGCTGCCTACGCCAAGGGCGTTCCCATGGGCGGCGACTTGCCGGTAAAACAGGGCAAACAGACGCCGTCCTTCGTGGTGTGGGCGGTCAAGGATGTCGACGATGGCAACCTCGACCGAATCCAGATCATCAAGGGCTGGACCAAAAACGGCCAGACCTTCGAGAAGGTCTACGACGTCGCCTGGTCCGGTGATCGCCAACTGGACCAGGCCACCGGCAAAATCCCACCGGTGGGCTCCACAGTCGATGTTTCCAAGGCGACCTACACCAATACCATTGGTGCCACCGAGCTGAAAAAAGTCTGGGTCGATCCGGATTTCGATTCGGCCCTGCACGCGTTCTACTACGCCCGCGTGCTACAGATTCCGACCCCGCGCTGGAGCACCTATGACGCGGCCAAGCTGCAAGTACCACCGCCGGCGGACGCCTCGGCCACCGTCCAGGAACGTGCGTGGACCTCGCCGATCTGGTACACGCCGACAGTTGAGGACAGCAAGCTTGTCGCTGCTGGCAAAACCATCGATCAGCTGAAAACCGAAGGCGCCAAAGCGCTCACTAACGAGCAGTTGCAAGCCTACGTGGTGGGCAAAACCATCAAGGTGCGCAATACCGTCACCGGCCAGACGTTCGAGATCGTCTATGGCACCGAAGGCCAACGCCTGGTCACCAGCGTCGATGGCAAGCCGCCTACGCAAGGGGAATACCTGAACATGCTGCATGACGGCCAGTTTGGCGTGCCGGCCAAATATGAAATCAAGGACGGGCATCTAGTGACAACACTCGGCGGCACCCCCTTCGAGGCCACGGTATTCGAGCAAAACGGCAAATACATGGCGGCTCGCAGCAATGAGTTCGGCTATGTGAATTATGAGGTTGAGGAGGTCAAGTAGCGCCGAAGCCAGTACCGATGTTCTGCAGACATCGGTACTGGCAATGTCCAACGTTTGTTCGTCAGACCTTCGTGGAATGGGTGGGTCAGACCATCAATAAATCCTTTTGGGCTGGAGCTTGCTACCGGCAGCAACGCGCTAAAGGGAGTACCTGCCAGGCTGTCGTACGCGCACTGGCGTTTAAGTGGATTCGGATTCTGTATCGGGTCTGGCAGACCAGGACGCTCTACGATGAAACCACCTGTTTGAATGCCTTGAGGAAGCGTGGTTCATCGCTCCTCAAGAACCTCGATTTTGGTTGACTGACTTCCTCAGGGCGTGAAGCTGCCGGTCAGCACCGGCAGAAATCGGCCAACAGCGGCTACGGTTCAGCATGTTTCACCGGCAGCACCCTATGACGTTTCGCCGCCCAGACGACCCCGCCCACCAACAACACGATTGACATCACTTCCATCAAGCCAGGCACCCGCTGGCTGAACAGAAAACCGTATACACAGGCAAACAGCGTTTCAAACACGATCATCTGGCCACTCAACGACGTGGCCATTCGACGCGAGCAGGCATTCCACAGCCCATTGGCAACCCAAGAACCACAAAGTGCAAGGAACAGGCAGACCCACAGCAAAGTCATCCAGCGGCTGCTTTCTACCTGAGCGGGTACCAGATTCGGGAACAACATCAAGGCAGCGATGCCAAACACAACCGCCACGATGCCCGTCACGATACCCAGCAGCGTCGACCATTCGCCGCTGTTGAAATGGCTTTGTTTGAGATAACGGGCATTGTGGGTGGCGTACCACGACCAGCAGACAACACCGCTGAATCCGCAGGCAAGGCCCAGCAACTGGGAAGACAGTGAGGTACTCACCGCCCGCGCGCCTGAATGTTCCAGACTGACCGATACGATGCCCAGGAATACCAGCAACAAGGGCAGCTTGAGCTTTGTCAGGGGCAGGGACCCTGTATCGCCACGCCCCAGAAAGGTAATGGCAACCGGCATCATGCCGTTGATGAGGGCGGCCGCAGTCACCCCGCTCAGTTGTACGGAGGCGCCCAACAGCGCGTAGTTCAGGACATTTCCGGTCAATGACAGACGCAACAGCATCAAGGCATCGCTGCGCGTCAATCGTGAGAGCAGGCGGGATGCAATCGGTAAGGCCACGAGGAGCGAGAACAGCCCGTACAAGGCAAACCGCACACTGCTGATTAGCACGGCATTGAATTCCGGCAGCAGCGAAGGGGCGATAATCACCCCACCCCAGATGGCACCCGCCAATATCGCAAATAAAATCCCGCTGTTCATCATCTCGGCTCTGGCAGGCTATTTAGCGGCATTCTAGCCATGGTATATAAGCGCCACCTGCGATAAAAAGTTGGTCACCCATTCCTGTGCGGAATGTCGTGTCATAGCCACCCGCCTGGGAGAATCCTGATCAACCGTTACCTGCGCACCTTGCCCCCATTGGAGACTCTGATCACGTTTGAGGCCGTGGGACGACACGCCAGCTTCACGGGTGCCGCTGGCGAACTGTTTCTTACCCAGAGCGCCGTGAGCAAACAGATGCGCCAGCTTGAGGACTGCATGGGCGTTCCGCTTTTCGAGCGAAAACCACGGGGTGTCAAGTTGACCAGCGCAGGAGATGAGTTGCTGATGACAGTCAACGTGCTCCTCGCCACGATGTACCAAAGCGTCACGCGAATTCGCAATGTCCATCAGTCCAACGCCGTCTCGGTGCTGGCGACCCATGCCCTGGCCCAGTTCTGGCTGTTCCCGAAGCTGATCGAATTCAACAAGGCGTACCCCGACATCGCCGTGCATGTTCACGCGATCAACGAGTTCGATGAGGCTAGCCTCAATGATTTCGACGTGGGCATTCTCTATGGTTCTGGCGAATGGCCCTCGCTGGATAGCGATTTCCTGCTGCCGGAAATCGTCTATGCGGTGGCTCATCCTTCTCTGGATGTCTCGGGGATCAAGACGCTGGAACAATTGGCGCAGGCCAACCTGGTGCAGATCGACACTTGCGCCTGGCAGTGTCTGGACTGGCATCAATGGTTTGGCCACTTTGGCATCGACTACGTACCGCGGGACAAAGCCCCGGTCTTCAACCAGCTGACGTTGGCGTATCGTGCCGTGCAGCAAGGTATGGGCATCGGCCTGGCCTGGACGTTCATGGCTGATGAAGCGCTGGCCAAGGGAGAATTGCAGCGGGTTACGCCTTTGGAATGCGTGACGGGCAATGGCGAATTCCTGGTGTCGCTCAAGCATCGCAAGCGTTCTGCCTCTGCCGAGATATTTCGGCAGTGGCTCCTGGGATCAATGGGCGACTGACCAGCCAAAGCGAGCGGTCACAGGTGTCACTCAGCGGAGGTTAATCATGCGTAGGCTTCGCACGCCTTCAGCCCATCGTATCCAACCAATGCGACATCAACAGGGCGAGCTTTTCAGGCTGCTCCAAGGGAATCATGTGGCCTGATTCTTCCACCACTTCCACGCTGGCTCCCGGGATTGCGTCACGCAGCTCCTGTGCCTCTTCAGGCAATCTCAGTTTGTCCTGTGCACCGGCAATGATCAGGGTCGGGCAATGGATATTGCAGGACGAGATGTCGTCCCTGATCAACAGGGATTGTCTGGCAAATACTTCGTGGCCCATTCGTTCACCCATGTCACGAATACGGCCGATCAACGCTTTGTCGTTTGCCCGTTGTGGGTGCACCGATTGGGTAATCGAGACCGAACTCAAGCCACGAAACTGCCCTTGAGCAGATGCCTTCACTGCGGCTTGCTTGAGTTGCTGCTGCATAGGCGTGTCCGGGCGTAGTGATGTCGCAATCAACACCAGGCCCGCCACACGGTCAGGAAACTGTTGTACGAGTGACCTTGCGACGTAGCCGCCCAATGAAAAGCCGACCAGGAAAAACCTTGAAGGTGCGCCGGCAGCAATGTTCTGAGCAATCTCAGCGATAGTTTGTCCATGGAGCAGGTTCGCTCGATGAACCTTTCGATTCGATGGCAGATGCTCAACTACCTCGTCCCAGAGCGATTCGTCGAGCATGACGCCGGGAATCAGTACCAATGGCAGAGCATTTTCAGAGGACATGTTTGTCACCCCCAGGGACGTGGGCTGGTCCATCGCAGAGTGGGTCTCGTAATGCCCCTGCAACATGTGCGTACAGCGCATCTACAGCGCGTGAGCCTGTCGAGTCTCGGCTTCGGGTCAACACGACTTCCGCCACCGGCAATTCTGGCAGACCGTGCCGAGTATCCAGCACCTTGAGATGCGCCGGCAGGCTGCAACGAGTTACCACGGCCACCGCCAGGCCACTTTCCATCGCCGCCAATTGGCCGCTGACATTGGGGCTGTTGTAGACCACTCGGTACTCACGGCCCAGCCCAGAGATAGCGGCAAGTATGGCCGTGCGCAAACGCAAGCTCGGGCCACGTGCCCGCGCGCTAATGGAGGCCGAACCGGGGTGCGTGCTGATCTCGGTGATCGCTCCACACTTCGTCTCGCCTCATCCTGAAGAGTTGCTCGCATTGGGCATCACGCTGGTTGCCGCGTGGCGCTTGCCGATGCTGTTCACCGTCGCGATTGCTGTGGGGTCGCTGGCGGGGCTCCGATTGCTCCTGTAGGTGATGAGTAATTTGCATCATCAGGCAACGAAGCCTTCGGTAGTATGCCCTCAATTTTCTACGAGCCTGGAACCATGGACCCGAACACTCTGCTGGCTTTTACCCTGGTCGCTGCGATTGCCATCGCCAGCCCGGGGCCTGCGACATTAATGGCGATCAACAACAGCCTCGCCCATGGTCAACGCAGCGCGATATGGTCCTCGCTGGGCAATGCCAGTGGCCTGTTTTGCCTGTCGGCGGCAGCGATGCTGGGGTTGGGGGCGCTGCTTGCCAGCTCCGAATGGTTGTTCAATATGGTAAAGATCGTCGGCGCCGGGTATCTGTTCTATCTCGGGGTGAGGCAGTTGCTCAACAAGACGCCACTGCTGGCGGATGGCATTCAAGAGGGGCTGAGTCGCAAACCCACACGCCTGAAACTGTACAGGTCGGCGTTTTTTACCGCGCTGTCCAACCCCAAGGCGACTCTGTTTTTTACGGCGTTATTCCCGCAGTTCATCGATCAAGACGCAGCCCTGTTTCCACAATTTCTGATCCTGACCGCGATTTTCATGGCGCTCTCGGTGTCGTCGTTGAGCCTGTATGCCGCGCTGGCCTCGCGCGCCAAGGGCGTGCTGGTACGACCCGAGCTGTCCCGCTGGGTTAGCCGGGTGGTGGGGGTAACGTTCATTGGGTTTGGTGCTGCGATTCTCGCTATACGTAAGCAGACGGCCTAAGACATGAATGTTGATGAATGACCGTATATGGATTCAACCGGTCGATGCCACACAACTAAACTCGGTGTAAACCAGAAGTTTATAGTGATGCCTATGGAAACCTTCAACAGTATCGAATGCTTAGTGCAAAGCGCCAAAGTGGGCAGCTTCGCCGAAGCCGCGCAGGTGTTGTCCATTAAACAACAGTGCTGTGAATACAAAACCTGTGGCGAGGGAGCTTGCTCCCGCTTGAGTGCGCAGCACTCACAAAACCAGCAAGTCCTGCCAGAGTTTTGGGGCCGCTACGCAGCCCATCGTCGGAACACCGCCCGGAGCAAGCTCGCTCGCCTCAAAGTGCCCGCTCGGCCAAAAGATCTTCGTTAACTGACAGGTATTCATTCCATGCGCAGTTTTTTCCATCCCGAACAATTGCTCCACCATCCACGCAGCTATTACTCCCGTGGCCAGATGCGCACGCCGCAGGAAGTGCCGGAGCGTGCGCAGCGTCTGGTACAGGCGTCTCACGCATTGGGTTTCAAGGTCGAGCAACCGGCCGATGCCGGGCTCGAGCCGCTGCTGGCGGTGCACGGTGCGCCGTACCTCACGTTTTTGCAGGAAGCCCATCAGCGCTGGAAAGAGATTCCCGAGGATTGGGGCGACGAGGTGATGTCGAACATCTTCGTGCGCGAACCCAACGCCCTGCGCGGGATTCTCGCGCAAGCCGCGCGCTATCTGGCCGATGGCAGTTGCCCGGTGGGCGAGCAAACCTGGCGTTCGGCCTACTGGTCGGCGCAAAGCGCCATCGCCGGTGCCCAGGCGTTGCTTGATGGCGAGCCGGCAGCCTATGCCTTGTGCCGTCCACCGGGTCACCACGCCCGGGCGGAAGCGGCGGGTGGTTTCTGTTATGTGAACAACGCGGCGGTGGCGGCGCAGGTATTGCGCGCCGGTTTTTCGCGGGTAGCGGTGCTGGATACCGATATGCACCACGGTCAGGGGATTCAGGAGATCTTCTACGACCGTGATGACGTGCTCTACGTTTCGGTGCACGGCGATCCGACCAACTTCTATCCGGGTGTCGCTGGTTTTGCCGAAGAACGCGGTGCCGGGGCGGGCGAGGGATTCAACCTCAACCTGCCGATGGCCCATGGCGCCAGCGAAGCGGATTTCCTCGAGCAATTGGATGTAGCGCTGAAGGCGGTGACGGAGTTCGGTGCCGAGGTGCTGGTGCTGTCTCTGGGCTTCGACATTTTCGAGCTGGACCCGCAAAGCAAAGTGGCGGTGACCCGCGAGGGTTTTGCCGTGCTCGGCGAGCGGATTCGCAGCCTTGGGTTGCCGTGCCTGATCGTGCAGGAGGGCGGGTATCACCTGGAGAGTCTGGAGGACAATGCCAAGGCGTTTTTTGTCGGGCCTGAGGTTTGGCAGCTCTGAGTTTGACAGCGTCTGGAAGATTGCTATCGCGAGCAAGCTCGCTCCCACACTGGTCGGTGTTGAACGCAAATATGCGGTTCACCTCGGTCAACTGTGGGAGCGAGCTTGCTCGCGATGAACGATAACGCGGTCCATAAGCGCCCTACGGCACTTGCCATAGCCCTGACGTTAACGTAAAGATTGCTCCAGGGCGCCGACGCATGAAGGCGCAGGGTGGATGACCCGGAGCGCTTGATGACGCCAATAAAAACAAACTCCCCCAAACTGCATCGCGAAGCCCGGCTGGCCCGGGAAAAGCTGCACCTGGAAGGCGAAGTGCCGGATGGCGTCCTGCGTGCGGAAATCGATGCCTCGTGGCGACGCAGCCTGAGCCATGGCGTGCATTTCAATGCCAAGCACGAGCTGGCGCTGGAATCGAGTGCCAGCCTCGACGTGTTGCTGGCGAGCAACCGCTTGCTGATCGACGCCGCACTGCCGGCCATCGATTACCTGGCCGAGCGTCAGGGCAAGGAAGGGCTGATCATCCTCGCCAACTCCGACGCCACCATCCTCGCCGTCGAAGGTCGCGCCGACCGTCTCAAGGGCAGTGGCCTGCAGGACATCACCCTCGGCGCCTGCTGGAGCGAAGCGGTTCGCGGCACCAACGCCCTCGGCACGGCACTGGTGGAAGCCCGGCCGACCCTGATCGATTGCGGCGAACATTATCTGGATCGCCTCAGTGATTTTTCCTGCACCTCGGTGCCGATCCATTGCCCTCAGGGCGACATTCTTGGCGTTCTCGACCTGACCCGCGAAGGCCCCCTCGGCCGCGCCCACGACAGCACTGCGCTGCTGGCCATGGCCGTCAGCCAGATCGAAAGCCGGGTGTTCAACGCCAGTTATCCGGACGAAATCGTCCTCGCTTTCCACAGCCGCAGGCAGTATCTGGAATCTCCGTGGCAAGGCTTGCTGGCCGTGAGCCTCGGCGGGCAGATCCTGGCGGTCAGCGCCCAGGCTTGCCAGTTGCTCCACGCCGAGCGCTCGGCCCTGGTCGGCCGGCGCTGCGAGGAGTTTCTCGGAGTCGACGGCCTGCAGTTGCTGGCGCGCCTGCATCAAGGTGGGGCCGGCAGCCTGCAAACCGCCAAAGGTGAGTTCTTCTACAAAACCCTGCGTGCGCCGCAACGCACGATCAACGTCAGCAGCCCGTCGCGCACTACGGCGAAAACTGCCAAGGCACAACCGGATCTGGAAACGCTGGCCGGCAGCAATACCCGCTACGCCCGTGCCTTGCGCATGGCCCGCCAAGGCCTGGCCAATGAACTGCCGGTCCTGTTACTGGGCGAAACCGGCACCGGTAAAGAGGTCATCGCCCGTGCCCTGCACATGGCCGGAGCGCGCTGCGACAAACCCTTCGTGGCGGTGAACTGCGCGGCGATTCCCGAAGGCCTGATCGAGTCCGAACTGTTCGGCTATCGCGAAGGCGCGTTCACCGGTTCACGCCGGGGCGGAATGGTCGGGCGCCTGCAACAGGCCCACGGCGGCACCTTATTCCTCGATGAAATCGGCGACATGCCATTGGCCTTGCAGGCCCGGCTGTTGCGGGTGTTGCAGGATCGCAAGGTCGCGCCCCTGGGCGCTGGCGAAGAGCAGGACATCGACGTCGCGCTGATCTGCGCCACCCACCGCGACCTCAAGCGTCTGGTGGAAGAAAAACACTTTCGCGAGGACCTGTTCTACCGGGTCAACGGCATCAGCGTGATGCTCCCGGCCCTGCGCGAGCGCGAAGATTTCGCCGCGCTGGTCAGCCGCATGCTGACGACACTGGGCGCACCCACCGTGGTCCTGCACGACGATCTCGATCGCTTGCTCAGCGGCTATCACTGGCCGGGCAACATCCGCCAACTGGAGATGGTCCTGCGCACCGCGCTGGCCATGCGCGAACCGGGTGAAACCGCGCTGACCCTCGACCACTTGCCCGACAGCATGCTCGACGAGTTGACCGCCAGCGAACGGCCCCAGGCCGGCAGCATCCGGGAAAACGAACTGGAGCTGATTCGTCAGTCCCTGGACACGCACCAGGGCAACGTCTCGGCCGCCGCCGACGCCTTGGGCATCAGCCGCGCGACGCTTTATCGCAAGCTCAAACAGTTGCGTTCGTGATGCAGCGCTTGATCGTTCGGCTGATCGACAGCCAGAACCCCGAGGCCCTGCAAGCATCGCTGCGCTGGCTGTACAGCTTCGTGCGACCGCATCGCCTGGCGATTGCCGGGCTGCTGGGTTTGTCGGTCTGCGCCTCGGCGCTGGTGCTGGTGCAGCCGTGGCTGACCAAACTGCTGATCGACGATGGCCTGTTGGCGCGCAACTTCCCGATGCTGGTGTTGATTGCCGGGCTGATGATCGTTGCCGGGTTGTTGGGCACGGCGCTTTCGGGCATCAACCGCTACCTGCACACGCGACTGTCCGGGCGCATGCTGTTTGCCCTGCGCGATGACCTGTACCGGCATTTGCAAACCCTGTCGCCGGGCTTTTACGGCCAGCGGCGCATCGGCGACCTGATGTCGCGCCTCGATGGCGACGTCGCGGAAATCCAGCGTTTCGCAGTGGACTCGCTGTTCTCGGCCGTGTCGAGTGTGATCGGTCTGGTGGTTGCCATCGCGATGCTGTTGACGTTGTCCTGGAAACTCTCGCTGCTGGCCCTGGTGCTGATTCCCCTTGATGTCCTTTGGCTGCGCTGGATGCGGCGCAAGGTCGAGCGCGATGTGCGGCAGTTGCGCGAGCGTTCGGCGGACATGTCGTCGTTCATGGTCGAGACATTGCCGGTGATGAAGTTCATCCAGTCCGCCGGCCAGCAACAGCGCGAGGCGCGGCGCCTCGAGACGCTGGGCCAGGGCTACATGAGCCAGTTGCTGCGCCTGCAAGTCACCGAGTTCTTCACCCAGGCCGTGCCCGGCACGCTGACCTCGCTGTCCCGGGCCTGCGCATTTCTGATCGGCGGTTACTGGGTGGTGCAGGGCACCTGGCAACTTGGCGCGCTGATTGCGTTTTCCACTTACCTGGGCATGGCCGTGGGGCCGGTGCAGAGCTTGCTCGGGCTCTACGTTGCCATTCAGCGGATGACCGTCAGCCTCGGCCGGGTCATGGAGTTGCGCGGCGAACAACCGACCGTGTTGACACCTGCCACGCCACGGGCAATGCCCAACGGCGGCGACCTGTGGTTCGACAACGTGCACTTCGCCCATCCCGGCCGCCAGTCGACCCTGCGCGGCATCGAAGCGCGAATTCCCTACGGTATGAAAGTGGCCCTCAGCGGCGGCTCCGGCGTGGGCAAATCCACCCTGATCGACCTGCTGCAACGTCATCACGATCCGCAATCGGGCCGGGTACTGCTGGGTGACGTCGATCTGCGCGAACTGGACCTGTTCCAGTTGCGTCGGCGCATCGCCATTGTCAGCCAGGACATCGTGCTGTTTCGCGGCAGCCTCGCCGACAACCTGGCCTATGCGGTGCCGGACGCCAGCCGTGAGGCGATTGCCGAAGTGGCTCGACTGGCGCAACTCGACAGCCTGATCGAGTTGTTGCCCGAAGGCCTCGACAGCCCGTTGGGCGAGCGGGGCCAGCAGTTATCCGGTGGGCAGAAGCAACGCATCGCGATTGCCCGGGCGCTGTTGCAGGACCCTTTGATCCTGGTACTCGATGAAGCCACTTCCGCGGTGGATGAAGCCACCGAGCGCGAGGTCATCGACGCCATCGACCGCTTGTTTGCCGGGCGTACGCGCATCCTGATCAGCCATCGCCCCTCAACCCTGGCCGATGCCGATCTGCGTTTCGAGTTGCTCGACGGCGTGCTGACTTCGAAAACGGTGCTGCATGAAACCTGAGCTGCGCATTGGTGTGGTGGACAGCGGCCACTCGGCGGCACAACGGGTGCAAGTGATCGCCGGTCGGCGCTTTTCATTGCTTGAAGACGGCCTGGCCGAGGGCGACTTGCGCGAAGACCCGCTGGGGCATGGCAGTGCGGTGATCGAGGCGATCGGCCGGCGTGCACCCTCGGCGCTGTTTTGCGTGGCTCAGGTGTTCGACCAGCGGGGTGTCACCAGCGCCTTGCAGATCGCCACGGCGATTGACTGGCTGCTGACGCAGGACGTGCGACTGATCAATCTGAGCCTTGGCCTGCGCCAGGATCGCAGCCTGCTACGCGCGGCCTGCGCGGCGGCGGTGGCAAGGGGCGTGTTGCTGTGTGCGTCGAGCCCGGCCCAGGGCGAAGGGGTGTTTCCGGCGAACTATCCGCAGGTGTTGCGGGTGACCGGCGATGCGCGGTGCGCCGAGCAGGAATGGTCGTGGCTCAACAGCGCCCAGGCGGATTTCGCCGCGTGTGTGCATGGCACCTACCCGGGGCAATCCGGGGCGAGCCTCGGTTGTGCCGCCTTGAGCGGGCACATCGCCGGGTTCCTTGCCGAACAGCCTGACGCCAGCAATGCGCAAGTCATCGGGTGGTTGCGCGAGCATGCCCGTTACCGTGGCCCTGAACGGCGTTTCGGGCCATGACCGACATCGTCATTCTTGGCGCCGGGCCGGCCGGCGCCGCCGTCGCACTGGGACTGCGGCGGCTGGGCCATGGCGTCACGCTGATCAGCGAATGGCGCCGGTTTGCCGCGCTCGAAGGCGTGTCGGTGCGGGTGCTGGAGGCTTTGCGCAGTGCGGGCCTGCAACAGGCGCTGGCGCAGGCGACACTGCCTTCTCAACGCCAGGTGAGCTGGAATGGCCAACACCATGCGCAGAACATCGAATACTTGCTCGACCGTCCGGTGTTTGACCGAGGCCTGCGCGAGGATTTGCGCCTGGCGGGGGTCGAGCTGATCGAAGGCCGGGTGCTGACGGTTCAGTCATCGGCCAATGGCCATCGAATCGAAATCGACGGACGAGAACCGCTGCTCGCACCGTTTCTCGTGGAAGCCCGCGGACGTCAGGCCCCCGCTATAGGCAAGGGGATGCGTGGCCCCGAGACCGTCAGTTTGCTCAATCGCTGGCAGGGTTCGCCAGGCAGCACCGCCAGCGCCGTGGAGAGCCTTGAGGACGGCTGGGCGTGGATGGCGCGGCGCGCCGACGGCCAGTGTTACTGGCAATGGACGGTGGACGTGGCCAGCGCCGGGTTGCCGGGTAAGGCTATGTTGCTCGAGTACTGCCGGCAGCGGCGCCAGGGTTCGAAGCTGGCCGCCGCATTTTTTGCTGGCGAAGCGGAGTGTGATCTACAACTGCACGCCCGCAGCAGCACGGCGATTCTGAGCCCGCAGGTGTGTGGCGAAAACTGGATTAGGGTCGGTGATGCGGCAATGGCCGTCGACCCGTTGTCGGGCAACGGGATCTTTCAGTCGTTGTCTTCGGCGTTGCAGGCGCCAGCGGTGATCAACACGCTGCTGTGCAAACCCGAACGGGCGGCTCTGGCCCAGCGTTTCCACCAGCAGCGGGTGGAGCAGTTGTTTTTGCGATTTGCGCGGATCGGCCGGGATTTTTATGCCGATGAGCAACGCTGGCTGGATCGGTCGTTCTGGCAGGCACGACGGAACTGGCCGGACGCCGAGGTGGCCCATGCCGAGGCGGATTTCAATGCGCTGAGGATCGAGCGGGCGCCGGTGTTGCGTGATGGGCTGGTCGATGAAGCCGAGGTGGTGATCACGGCGGACCAGCCGTTGGGGATCTGGCATGTGCATGGGGTTGAGGTGGCGGCGTTGGTGTGGCGGTTTAAGCACGGCGAGCCTGCGGACCAGGTGTTGGCCGGGTTGACGGTCGAGCAGGGAAGGATGGTCAGGAGTTGGTTGTTGGCTCAGGGTTTCAAACCCTGAGATTTGAGCTGTCTGGACCGGCCTCATCGCGAGCAAGCTCGCTCCCACAGTGGATTTGTGTTGAGCCATGATCCTGAGATCGACGCAAAACCCTGTGGGAGCGAGCTTGCTCGCGATGGCGGCCTGAAGAACGCCGCTATTACAACTTGATCAACACCGACTTCAACTCGGTGTAATGCTCGATCGCCGCATACCCCATCTCACGTCCGACTCCGGACATCTTGTAGCCGCCGAACGGCAACGCCGGGTCCAGGGCGCTGTGGCAGTTGACCCACACCGAGCCGGACTTGATCCGCGGAATCATCCGGTGCACCGCCGCCAGGTCATTGGACCAGATGCTCGCGCCCAATCCATACGGACTGTCATTGGCCATGCGCAATGCATCGGCCTCATCATCGAACGGGATGGCCACCAGCACCGGCCCGAAGATTTCTTCCTGCACCAGTGAGTGCTTCTGATCGACGTCGACAATCACCGTCGGCTTGACGAAGAATCCCGGGCCGAATTGCTCACCGCCGCAGGCGATGGTCGCGCCGCTTTCCCGGCCCTTTTCGATGTACCCGTAGACGCGCTCCTGCTGGCGCGCCGAGATCAACGGCCCCATGTCGACACTCGGATCCAGGCCGTTGCCGAGTTTCATGGCGTTGGCGATATCGCTGATGTCCGCCACCACATTGTCGAAGTGCTTGCGCTGCACATACAACCTGGAGCCGGCGCAGCAAACCTGGCCCTGGTTGAAAAAGATCGCGCTGGCAGCCCCGGCCGCGGCGGTTTTCAGATCGGCGTCGGCCATGACGATGGTCGGCGATTTGCCGCCCAGCTCCAAGGTGACCCGGGTCATGGAGTCCATGGCGATCTTGCCGATCTGCTTGCCCACGGCGGTGGAGCCGGTGAAGGTCAGCTTGTCCACCAGCGGGTTATGGGTCAGGGCCGAACCTGCGGTGATGCCGGTGCCGGTGACCACGTTGAACACACCTTCGGGATAACCGGCTTCCAGCACCAGCTCGGCGAGTTTCAGCGCGGTCAGCGGGGTTTCGTCGGCGGGCTTGAGCACCACGGTACAACCGGTGGCCAGGGCCGGACCGAGTTTCCAGCAGGCCAGCAACAGCGGGAAGTTCCAGGCGACGATGGCGCCGACCACACCCACCGCTTCGCGTCGGATAAAACTGTGGAACTGGTCGTTGGGCATCAGCAGTGCCGACACGTCAACCGTAGAACCTTCGATCTTGGTCGCCCAACCGGCCATGTAGCGCAGGAAGTCGATGGCCAGTTGCACGTCCATCACCTGGGCCACCGCCGCGCTTTTACCGTTGTTCAGGCATTCCAGTTGCGCCAGCAGCTCGGCGTCGCGCTGCATCAGGTCGGCGAGTTTCCATAACAGATTCTGCCGCTCCCGGGGGCGGGTGCGGGTCCAGGCCGAATCGTCGAACGCCTGGCGGGCGGCGAGGACCGCACGGTCGACATCTTCCGGCGTTGCCCGTGGCACCACGCACAACACCTCACCGGTGGCCGGGTTGTGCAGGGGCATGGTCTGGCCATCGGCGGCCTCGACCCAGTCACCGCCGATGAGCATGCGCGGGGCACGCTGGATGAATGCCGAAGTGGCGGGAAGCACATTTGGAAGCGACATGTTGAAACCTCGTCTTGTTCGTGTGGCGAGGTCTTCGCAATGGCTGTGCCAGTTGTGTTTATTTGGGTGAAAGGCCTGATTTGGCGGGGGTTGTTGGTTATTTACCAATTCCAGGGAGGAGAGTGCGCGTCGCAAATTGCGACGCGGTGAGACAAACGAAGATCCTATGCTTGTCTCAGAGTGCAACAGATGTCGCGATATTAGACGCAAGCCCCCACCTGCGACCGGGGCAAAACACCCGATATTTTTTCCAAATGACTGATAAATATCACTATTCATAAGCTGGCACGCTCCGTGTATTGCTCACCGCAGACGTTTCTCTTGCCTCCGTCAGCGGATCAACGCCGGCGGCAGAAACCATAAAAACGATAAGCCACAACAATAAGAACGCACCGTGCGAGGTTCGACGTTGATGAAGAGAAAACTCCGATCAGGCATGAGCGCCAGCCTGCTGGCCGTAGCCGCTTGTGTAGCGCTGCATTCGCCTCATAGCCTGGCAGCCCGCGACGCCCAGACCATCCTCAAGGAAACCTGTCAGGGCTGTCACACCCCCGAAGCCGATAACGCCCTCAGCCGCATCAGCCACCAGCGCAAAACGCCGGAAGGCTGGCTGATGAGCATTGCCCGGATGCAGACCATGCACGGTTTGCAGATCAGCGATGACGACCGCCGGACGCTGGTCAAGTACCTGGCCGACACCCAGGGTCTGGCGCCGAGCGAAACCGATGGCGTGCGTTATGCGCTGGAGCGTCGACTCAACACCGTCGAGCATTTCGACGACCAGACCAGCCAGATGTGCGGTCGCTGCCACTCCGGTGCACGGGTGGCCCTGCAACGGCGTCCGGCGCAGGAATGGGAACGCCTGGTGAACTTCCACCTCGGTCAGTGGCCGTCCCTGGAGTATCAGGCGCTGGCCCGTGACCGTGACTGGTTCGACATCGCCCGCAAAGACATGGTGCCGCTGCTGGCCAAGCGTTATCCGCTGGACAACCCGGCCTGGAAAAAATGGCAGAGCGCGGCGCCGAAAGCCGATGCCCTGGTGGGCGACTGGAGCTTCAGCGGCCACTTGCCGGGCAAGGGTGAGCTGGCCGGTGTCATGAGCGTAACCGCCGATGGCAGCGACACCTTCAAGGTCAGCGTCAAAGGCCAGTACGCCGATGGCAGCCCGTTCAATGGTGACGGCAGTGCGATTCTCTACACCGGCTACGAATGGCGCGGCAACGTGACGATCGATGGCGTGACCATGCGCCAAGTGTTCGCCGCCCAGGGCAATGCGATGCAGGGCCGGATGTTCGAGGCCGAGCACGACGAGCGTGGTCTGGACTTCGTCGCCGCCAAACAGGGTTCCAACCGTTTGCTGGCGGTACAGCCGGGCTATCTGAAGGCCGGCAGCGAAACCGAAGTGACCCTGATCGGTAGCGGCCTGAGCGGCAAGCCGGACTTCGGCAAAGGTGTGGAAGTGGTCGAAGTGGTCGAGCAGAGCCCTGAGCGGATCAAGGTCAAGCTCAAGGCGGCGGCCAATGCCCAACCGGGTGCGCGCGCGGTCACCGTCGGCACGCTGAAAGGCCCGAGTCTGTCGGTGTACAGCAAAATTGATGCAGTCAAAGTGGTGCCGGAATTCTCGGTTGCGCGGATTGGCGAGGGCGGTGGTTCGACGCCGAAAGTCCAGGGCCGTTTCGACGCGGAAGCCTGGGGCAAGGGCGCTGACGGCAAGCCGTACCGCATCGGTGTGTTCCCGGCGCAGTGGAAGGTCGAGGCCTTCGACGACCGCGCCAAGGAAGACGAAGACGTCAAGTTCGCCGGCACCATGCAGGCCGACACCGGCGTGTTCACCCCGGGCGATGCCGGGCCGAACCCGGCACGCAAGATGTCCACCAACAATGCCGGCAACCTCAAGGTGATCGCCGCCGTCGACGACGCAGGGAAATCCCTGACCGGCGAAGGCCACATGATCGTGACCGTGCAACGCTGGAACAATCCACCCATTCCGTGATGTTGAAACGTGAGCTGCGCTGAAAGCAAAGGCTTCAGACACTTTTTCGGAATGACCGCAGGCCCTCAAAGCAGGGCCTGCACAGGAGGTTTGCCATGGGCGCTATCTTGAATCTGGTCGAACGCAACCTGCACGAAGTGCAGGTCGATGCCGACCGCATGCTGTTTCACATCCCCAGCAGTTCGCTGTTCGCCAGCGATGAACTGACGGGCACCATCATCGATACCTTGCGCGGGCCAGGTTGCTCCTCGGACGACTTGATCCAGCGCCTGGCCGCGCGTTTCAACGGCGAAGAAATCACCGAGACCCTGCGCGAGCTGATGGCCCTGGAACTGGTCAGCGACGGTTCGCCGCTGACCCCGGACATCGCCACCAAGCGTGTCGAGCGCACGGCAATCAATACCGTGGTGCTCAACGTCAACACCGGCTGCAACCTGAGCTGCACGTATTGCTACAAGGAAGACCTCGACAAGCCGTCGGCGGGCAAGAAGATGGACGTCGAAACGGCGATCGCCTCGGTGGAAATGCTGCTGCGCGAATCCCCGGACGAAGAGCGTTTCACCGTGGTGTTCTTTGGTGGCGAACCGCTGAGCAACCGCAAGCTGATCGAGTACATGGTCGACTACTGTGAGAAGCGTTTTCGCGAGGCGGGCAAGTTCGTCGAATTCGTCATGACCACCAACGCCACGCTGCTCACCGAAGAAACCGTGGACTACCTCAACGCCCACCGTTTCGGGCTGTCGGTCAGCATCGACGGGCCGAAGACCGTGCACGACCGCAACCGCATCACCGTGGGCGGGCAGGGTACGTACGACGTGGTGCGGCGCAAGGCCGAGATGCTGCTGTCGCGCTACAACAGCCGTCCGGTCGGCGCCCGGGTGACCCTGACCACCGGCGTGACCGACGTCGAAACCATCTGGGATCACCTGTTCAACGAACTGGGTTTTGCCGAAGTCGGCTTTGCCCCGGTGACCTCCGGCGACATCAGCAGCTTCAACCTCACCAGCGATGAACTGGTGCAGGTGTTCGCCAACATGAAGGCCCTTGGTCGTCGCTATCTGGAAGCAGCGCTGGAGCACCGCAACATCGGTTTCTCCAACCTGCACCAACTCATCACCGACATCCACGAAGGCCACAAGAAAGCCCTGCCATGCGGCGCGGGCCTGAAGATGCTGGCGGTGGATCACAAAGGCGAGCTGAACCTGTGCCACCGCTTTACCGGTTCGAGCCTGCCGACCTTCGGCAACGTCCATAGCGGCGTGAAACAGGTGGAGTTGAACGACTTCCTGTCCCAGCGCCTGGACCGCACCAACACCGGCTGCGAGGACTGCCAGATCCGCAACCTGTGTTCCGGCGGCTGCTACCACGAGAGCTACGCCCGCTACGGTGACCCGACGCACCCGACCTATCACTACTGCGAACTGATGCGTGACTGGGTCGACTTCGGCATCGAGGTCTACACCCGGATCATGGCCAATAACCCTGCGTTCATCAGCAGTTACATCACTCCGCGCAAGGCTCACTGATATGAAACATCTCAAGGCAATCAATAACAAAGCGTTGAAGCTGGATCAGGCCGCGGATGAAAACCGCATTGAAGAAGTGGTGGCCATGAGTTCCGTGGCGGGCTGTGCCTCGACCACCGACCCGGGCTGGGAAATCGATGCGTTTGGCGGTGTGTCGTCGCTGTGCCAGCCGATGGAGGCCGACCTCTACGGTTGCTCCGACCCGTGCTGGTGGCCGGCCCAGGTGCCCGACATGATGAGCACCTACCCGGACTGGAACAAGGATGCCCAGGCGTCCAACGACAACTGGCGCAACCTCGGCACTGTCTTCCCCAAAGACAAGTGATCACAGAAGAAGGATTCCAGCATGCGTAACATCAAAGCCTGCGGCCTGGCCGCGTTCGCCGTCCTGAGCAGCTGTTCGGTCAGTGTTCTGGCCGATGAAAACACCGCGTTGCAAGCCGGTCACGAATACATGTTGACCACCAATTACCCCAACAACCTGCACGTGATCGACCTGGCCACCGACACCCTGTTCAAAACCTGCAAGATGCCCGACGCCTTCGGCCCCGGTACGGTGCAGTTGTCGCCGGATCGCAAGACCGCCTACGTGCTGAACAATCACTATGCGGATGTCTACGGCGTTGAACTGGACAGTTGCAAACAGGTGTTCCACGCCAGCATCACCCAGAAGCCGGGGGAGAAAGCGCGCTCGATGTTTGCTTTCACCCTCAGCCACGATGGCAAGGAACTGTTCACTGTCGCCAATCCGACCTTGATGCTCAACGACCGCTATGAAGTGCAGCAGCCTCGGCTAGACGTATTTGCCACCAACGCTGGCATGGACGCCAAGCCGGTGCGCAGTTTCCCGGCACCGCGGCAGCTGACAATCATGCAGAGCGGTGACGACGGCACCTTGTATGTAGCCGGGGCGGACGTCTACAAGGTCAATGTACAAACCGGCAAGTTCGACGTGCTGATCCCCAGCCGTCACTGGAAACGCCCGAACTACAGCGCGCCGGACGTGCTCTACGTGTGGAACCAGCAAACGTATCGGCATGACTTCTCGCTGCTCTACACCGCGGCGAAATTCAAGGACAAGAAACAGGACCCGGCCACCGCCGAATACCTGTACGGCCTGTTCAGCGTCGACCTGAAGACCGGCAAGACCGAAACCACCGACTTCGGCCCTCTGACCGAAATCTACTTCAGCGGCATGCGCTCGCCCAAGGACCCGAACCTGATGTTCGGCGTGCTCAACCGCCTGGCCAAGTACGACATCAAGCAGAAGAAAATGCTCCAGTCCGCCACGCTCGATCATTCCTACTACTGCATTTCCTTCAACAAGGAGGGCAGCAAGATCTACCTGGCGGGGACCTTCAACGATGTGGCGATCTTTGATGCCGACAGCCTCAAGCAAACGGGTAGCATCAAGTTGCCGGGTGGAGACATGGCGATTACCACGGCGCAGATTTTTGTCCGGTAAATTGCGGCGCCTGAACTGACGCCAATCGCGAGCAAGCTCGCTCCCACAGGGTTTTCGATCGTTCACAAAATTTGTGATCACCGAAAATCCACTGTGGGAGCGAGCTTGCTCGCGATGAGGCCCTTACAGGCGCTAGAGATTCAAACCCCCGGCACCGGACACCCCAAATCCCCCTCCTGGCACTTCAGGTAAGTCTTGAACGTCTCCACCCGCGCCTTGGTCAATTCAGTCACGCAATTGCTGTAGATCAGCGGATACACACTTCCGCCTTCCACCCCGGACGCCGAGAACCTGCACTCGGCATCGCGGAACGCAACCCACGCCCGCTGCGCACCCACCAGCAACTTCTTGCTGTCCGGGTTGCTCTTGAGGCGCGAAGTGATTTGCTGGTAAAGCGCATTCAACTCCTTATCCGCCGCCGCATGCTGCTGCGCCGCGCACTGGTTCATCGCCGCCTGGTCGCTGGCATTGTCGCAGTCCACGGCGAACGACATGGAGGTAAACATCAGGGGCGTCAGCGCCATTAGTAAGCGTGGGTTCATGCTCGAGTGCTCGCTGTGACCGAATGAGAGATGCAGTGTAGCGCCGAGGGGCATTCAGCCCGCTACGCTTGCCATTGCGCGTGTTTTTCCACCGAATCGTATTCCAGCCATGGCACGTCATGGGCCGTCCAGATATGTGCCTGGGGCGTCATCTGCGGATCGGTATCCAGTGTCGCTACCCGAACGATCACGTGCGGCTGGGTGGGCCGTTCGGCTATCAGGTGTGAACCGCAGGCCGAACAGAAATACCGAAACTTGCCCGGCGACGATTCATGGCGGCTCAGGCGATCCTGGCCCTTGGTCCAGCGAAAATGCTCGCGCATGACCCCGGCGGTGGATGCAAAAGCCGCCGCGTGAGCCTTGCGACAGGTTTGGCAATGGCAATGGCTGATGGGCATGTCGAGGCTGTCGAGTTGGTATTCGATAGCCTTGCACAGGCAACTGCCGCGCAGTTTTTTCATGTCGCTATCCTTTTCGATGCTATTTCGAGGGAGAACATTAGCAGTTTCGATTCTCTGACTATTTTCCCGCTCCAGAACTTATTGTCGTAAATGCAACCGAATATCTCAGGCATGGTTGATTGCACATCCCGATTGGTACAACTTTAGAGTTGGTCTTATGGTCTTACTGACCTACTGTTCAAGTACAGGAGGTGACTTATGAACCCAGCATCTGATCGCATCGAAAGGAAAATCCTGCTCAAGGCCAAGCGTTCTCAGGTCTGGCGCGTGCTGGCCAATGCCGAATTGTTCGGACAGTGGTTTGGCGTGGCGCTGGAAGGCAAGCGTTTTGTGGCAGGCGAGTGGACCCAGGGGCAGGTTACCTATCCCGGTTATGAGCATTTGCGCTGGAACGTACTGGTAGAGCGGGTCGAGCCGGAAAGGCTGTTTTCGTTTCGCTGGCACCCTTATGCCGTGAATCCGGAAGTCGATTACTCCCAGGAACCCACCACATTGGTGAAGTTCGAGCTCGAAGACATGGACAACGGCACGTTGCTCAAGGTCTCCGAATCCGGTTTCGATCACGTTCCCCAGGCCCGTCGCGAAAGGGCTTTCCGCATGGACAGTCGTGGCTGGGAAGAGCAAATGAACAATATCGAGCAGTTTTTGATCGACAGTGCCAAAGCCCACGAGCAACAGAGTGGCTGAAGTCGGCTCGAAACCTGAGGCGTCTAAGGGTTTTCGGAAGGTGGTTTATAGCGAATGTCTTACACGCGATGGTAGCGATGTCGCCTGTTGCAGATTGGATCCGATGCGTAATCTGGCCTTACCCACTGAAGCACAGGATGTGCTCAGGATCATGGATGATCGACCATATGCAAGGAACGCTACGACAAGGAGTCGTCATGGTCTTGGAAAAACCCGCTTCGGCGGGTTTTTTTGTGGGCGCATGAAAAGTCGTGGCGGCAGGAACCGGGTTCCCGCCGCCGTTTTTTCACTGTCGGTCGAGTTTCGCCGCTGCACGCTCGGTGATTTGCGCCCGCAGCTTCAACGAACCGGCAGCCCGCTGGCGAGCTTCTTCCAGCACACTGGCCGGGGCCGTCTCGGGGCTGCCCGCGGTAAACGGCGGGGCCGGGGCATATTCCAGTTGCAACTGCACCAGCTCGGCGGTGGCCTGGTCGAACAGCTCGGCGGCCAGGGTCAGGGCGAAGTCGATACCGGCTGTAATTCCGCCACCGGTCAGCAGATTGCCGTCGCGAACCACCCGATCTTTCACCGCGATTGCGCCCAGCGGCTTGAGCAGTTCGTGATACGCCCAGTGGGTGGTGGCGCGTTTGCCCTTGAGCAATCCCGCCGCGCCCAGCACCAGCGCGCCGGTGCACACCGACGTGATGTAGCGAGCGTTGGCGGCCTGAGCCTTGAGAAAGTCCAGGGTCTGGTCATCTTCCATCAAGGGGCCGACGCCACTGCCACCGGGCACGCAGATCACGTCCAGTGCCGGGCAATCGTCGAAGGTGGTGGTCGGTTTCAACAGCAGGCCGGTGCTGGCGGTGACCGGCATCAGGTCTTTCCAGATCAGATGCACTTTCACATCCGGCAGCGAGGCCAGCACGTCATAAGGGCCGGTCAGGTCCAGTTGCTGAACCTGTGGAAACAACAGAAAACCGATCTGCAACGTCATGGTGTTTTTTCTCGTGAAGTGGGTGGACGGTTTGACTCTAGGCTCGTAGGCTTTGGCGTATACGCCAATATCCCCACGAATTACGCCAAATGTCGAAAACCATCCATGTGCTCGCTTTCGCCAACGTGCAATTGCTCGACGTCACCGGGCCGTTGCAGGTATTCGCTTCGGCCAATGACATTGCCCGCCAGCAAGGCCTGCCGCCACCCTATGCGCCGACAGTGATTGCCAGCGGCGGCGGAGCGGTGATGTCGTCGGCGGGCTTGGCGTTGTTGGCCGAGCCGTTACCGGATAAGGGCACTGATACCCTGATCATCGCCGGTGGCTGGGGTGTCTACGCAGCGGCGGAAGATGCGCCGTTGGTCGCCTGGGTGCGCGAACATGCCCGTGGCTGCCGGCGGGTTTCCTCGGTGTGTACCGGTGCGTTTCTACTGGCCGCCAGCGGCTGGCTCGATGGCCGGCGCGTGGTCACCCACTGGACCCGTTGTGAGCAACTGGCGCAGCAGCATCCGCAACTGCACGTTGAGCCCAACCCGATCTTCATCAACGACGGCCCGGTCTGGACCTCGGCCGGAGTGACTGCCGGCATTGACCTGGCGCTGGCCATGGTCGAACAAGATCTGGGGCGCAACATGGCCCTGGAAGTCGCCCGGCAACTGGTGGTGTTTCTCAAGCGTCCGGGCGGTCAGTCGCAATTCAGCGTGACCCTGTCACTGCAACAGGAAGGCAACCGTTTCGACGAACTTCATGCCTGGATCAGCGAAAACCTCACCCACGACCTTGGCATCCCGACCCTGGCCTTGCAGGCCAGCATGAGCGAACGCAGCTTCGTGCGTCACTACCGCGCCGACACCGGCCAGACCCCGGCCCGGGCCATCGAACTGATCCGCGTCGAAACCGCGCGGCGTTTGCTCAGCGATACCGGCGTGCCGATCAAACGGGTGGCGGTGCAATGCGGCTTCGGCAGCGAAGAAACCCTGCGCCGCAGCTTCCTGCGGGCCATGGGCGTGACGCCACAGGCTTATCGGGAGCGGTTTTCGGTCAGTGTTGCAGCAGATCCGGTGTCCAGTTCACCTCAGGCTTCCGCTTCCGCCAGCTGATTGAAATATTGTCGCGAAACTCCGGGAACCAGGGGCCTAAGTAGCTGACTGGTTTGGGTGGCCGAGAGTTCACTTGGCGGGCGAGGAGAGGTGTCTGTGAGGGCCCCTTCGCGAGCAAGCCTGCACATTTGAGCGGTGTACGCCGGCCATTGTGGGAGCGAGCTTGCTCGCGATGGGGCCTTCACATTCAACCAACAAATTGCTGCTTTCCCGGCAATCAGCCGTTATGGCAACGTGCAGTCCCCTGATGAGACCCGTCCCATGGCAAACCCCTATCGCGAGTTGTTCAACGCCCCCGGCAGTGGCGCCTTCGTGCTGGCCGGGATGATCGCGCGCATGCCGATTTCCATGACCGGCATCGGCCTGATCACCATGCTTTCGCAGGTGCAGGGTGGTTACGCAATGGCCGGCGCGGTGGCGGCGACGTTCGCCCTGGCCACGGCGTTCTGTGCGCCGCAGGTCTCGCGGTTGGTGGATCGCTATGGCCAGGGGCGGATTCTGCCGGTGGCGGCGTTGCTGGGCGGTGGGGCACTGTTGCTGCTGTTGCTGTGCACGCGGTTGCAGGCGCCGCACTGGACGCTGTTTTTCTTCGCCGCGCTGGCCGGTTGCATGCCGAGCATGTCGGCGATGGTGCGGGCGCGCTGGACCGAGGTGTATCGCGGCCGCCCCGAGTTGCAGACCGCCTACGCCCTGGAGTCGGTGCTGGACGAAGTCTGCTTCATCGTCGGGCCGCCACTGTCGGTGGGGTTGTGCGTGGTGGCATTCCCCGAGGCCGGGCCGCTGGCGGCCTTGCTGGCGCTGGCCATCGGCGTCACCGCGTTCGTGTTGCAGCGCAGCACGGAGCCACCGGTGCATCCCCATGAAGAACATCATCAGGGCTCGATCATCCGCTCTCGCGACATTCAGTTGCTGATGCTGTTGATGGTGGGCATGGGCACCATCGTCGGCGTAGTCGACGTGGTCAGCGTCGCCTTCGCCCAGCACCAGGGCCAACCGGCGGCGGCGAGCATCGTGCTGTCGGTGTACGCCATCGGCTCGTGCCTGGCCGGGTTGGCGTTCGGCGCACTGCGCTCGAAAGTGCCGCTGGCGCGCCTGTTCCTGTACGGCGGGGTAGCGACGGCGGTGACCACCTTGCCGTTGCTGCTGGCGGTGAACATTTTCGGCTTGTCCCTGGCGGTGTTTGTCGCCGGCCTGTTTTTTGCCCCGACACTGATTGTCGCCATGGCCCTGGTGGAGCAGATCGTGCCACCGGCCAAACTCACCGAAGGCCTGACCTGGCTGGTCACCGGCCTGAGCATCGGCGTGGCGATCGGCGCCGCCGGTTCCGGCTGGCTGGTGGATGCCTTCGGTGCGCGTAGCGGGTTCTGGCTGGCGATTGCGGCGGGGGCGGTGGTGCTTGGTTCCGCGATCCCGAGCTATCGCCATCTGAAATGAAGATTTACCACAATTGGATCTGCGACTAATTCCGGCTACACCCCATCCGTTCTCTTGGCAGACAACTGTTGAGGAAAGCCCGGTGACCCCGCTGACATTGCTGTGCCTGCCCTATTCGGGCGCGAGTGCCATGGTCTATAGCCGCTGGCGGCGAAAACTGCCGGATTGGCTCACGCTGCAACCGGTGGAACTGCCGGGGCGTGGCGCGCGGTACGGCGAGCCCTTGCACACCGACATGCGCCGCCTGGCGCTGCAATTGGCCCAGGAACAAAAAGCCACGCTGAAGGCGCCGTACGCGTTGTTCGGGCACAGCATGGGCGCGTTGCTGGCCTGCGAGATGGCCCACGCGTTTCGCATCCTGAGTTGCCCGGAACCGGTGGCGCTGTTCGCCTCGGGCACCGCCGCGCCGAGTATGCGCGCCGACTACGACCGAGGCTTTGCCCAGCCTAAAAGCGACGCCGAACTGATCGAACAACTGCGCACCCTCAACGGCACCAGCGAAGAGATCCTGGCCAATGAAGAGTTGATGAGCCTGACCCTGCCGGTGCTGCGCGCGGACTTCCTGCTGTGCGGGCGTTTCGAGCCGGTGCAGCGCCCGTTGCTCAAGTGTCCGGTGCACGTGCTCGGTGGCAAGAGCGATCGCGCCACCACCGAACAGTTGATTGGCTGGAGCCAGGAAACCCGTGGCAGCTTTTCGGTGGATATGCTGGCGGGCGGGCACTTTTTCATCCATGAGCAGGAAGCCAAGGTGCTGCGGGTGATCAAGGATCAGCTTGAGGTGCATCATCGGCGGCTTTCCATGGCTGCCGTGGGTTAACGCCACTCTCAAATTTCACCCGATCCCTGTGGGAGCGAGCAAGCTCGCTCCCACAGGTTTTTCATTGTTCTGTATTGCGCGTTTCACCTTCCGCCTGATCCGCTAATTTTTCCCGCCTGCATTCGTTTTATAGGCACGACGCGCCCTTGCGCCTGCTGCCTACTGATGCGGATGCCGATAGATGAATGCTGAAGACTCCTTGAAACTTGCTCGCCGGTTTATCGGGTTGCCCCTGGAAAAGCGTCAGATGTTCCTTGCGGCCTTGCACAAGGAGGGCGTGGATTTCGCCCGGTTTCCGATTCCCGCCGGCATCGAGGCCGAGGATCGCCAGGCACTGTCGTACGCCCAGCAACGCATGTGGTTTCTCTGGCAACTGGACCCGCACAGCGGCGCCTACAACCTGCCGGGCGCGGTGCGGCTGAGCGGTCGCCTGAACCTGTCGGCGCTGGAACAGGCGTTCGCCAGTCTGGTGGCGCGGCATGAAACCCTGCGTACGGTGTTCGCCCGTCAGGCCGATGACAGCCTGCAGCAAGTGCCGGCCGCTGCGCCGCTGCGGATCGAACACGTGGATTTCAGCGCATTGCCTGCCAATGAGCGCGAACGTGCGGTGGCTGAAACCGCCGAGCAGCAATCGGTGCTGCCGTTCGATCTGTCGACGGGTCCGCTGCTGCGAGTCACCTTGCTCAAGCTCGCCGAACACGAGCACGTGCTGCTGCTGACCCTGCACCACATCGTCTCCGACGGCTGGTCGATGAACGTGTTGATCGACGAATTCATCCGCTGTTACGACGCCTTCGATGCGGGTGCACAACCGCAGCTGGCAGCGTTGCCGATCCAGTACAGCGACTACGCCCTGTGGCAGCGTCGCTGGCTGGAGGCGGGCGAGCAGGCGCGGCAACTGGCGTACTGGCAGGCGCAGTTGGGCGACGAACACCCGGTGCTGGAATTGCCGCTGGACCATTCGCGCCCGGCGATGCCGAGCTATCGCGGCACCCGCTGCGAATTCACGGTCCAAGCGCAACTGGCCGAGCAGCTGCGCAGCACCGCGCAGAAACACAACATCACCCTGTTCATGCTGTTGCTTGGCGCCTTCAACGCTTTGCTGCATCGCTACACCGGGCAAACCGACATCTGCGTCGGCGTGCCCATCGCCAACCGCAATCGAGCGGAAATCGAAGGCCTGATCGGCTTCTTCGTCAACACCCAGGTGCTGCGCACGAAACTGGATGGCCAGATCCGGGTCGACGACCTGCTGCGCGCCATCAAGGACACCGCCCTCGGCGCCCAGGCCCATCAGGACCTGCCGTTCGAGCGCCTGGTCGAGGCGCTGAAACTGGAGCGCAGCCTCAGCCACACGCCGCTGTTCCAGGTGATGTACAACCACCAGCCGCACGTGGCCGACATGGCCTCGGTCAGCACCGCGTCCGGCCTGGAGCTGGGCAGCATCGACTGGCAAAGCCGCACCACCCAGTTCGACCTGACCCTCGACACCTGGGAGAAGGGCGGCAAGCTGCACGCCGCGCTGACCTACGCCAGCGACCTGATCGAGGCCGATACCATTGCGCGCATGGCCGGGCACTGGACGCGCCTCTTGCAGGCGATAGTCGACGACTCGACGCAAAAAATCGGCGAGTTGCCGATGCTGACGATGGATGAGCAACAGGTGCTGGTGCACGAATGGAACCACACTGCCGAGGTGTATCCGGTCGAGCAGTGCATGCACCAGTTGATCCAGGCCCAGGCCCGACAAACCCCCGACGCGCCGGCACTGGTATTTGGCGAATGTCAGCTCAGCTACAGGCAACTCGATGCCCGCAGCAATCAACTGGCGCACTGCTTGCGCGAGCAGGGTGTCGGCCCGGATGTGCTGGTGGGGATCTGCGTCGAGCGCTCAATGGAAATGGTCATTGGCCTGCTGGCGATTCACAAGGCCGGTGGCGCCTACGTACCGCTCGACCCGGAGTACCCGGCCGAACGCCTGGCCTACATGATCGAAGACAGCGCGATTGGCTTGCTGCTCAGCCAAAGCACCTTGAAAGGCGCACTGCCCACCGAGGGTGTCAAGACCATCGCCCTGGATCAGGAGCAGGACTGGCTCGACGGCTACAGCGAGTCTTGCCCACAGGTTGAAGTGCATCCGCTGAACCTGGCCTACGTGATTTACACCTCCGGCTCCACCGGCAAGCCCAAGGGCGCCGGCAACAGTCACGCGGCGCTGGTCAACCGCTTGTGCTGGATGCAGCAGGCTTACGGGCTGGATGGCAGCGACTCGGTGTTGCAGAAAACCCCGTTCAGTTTCGACGTGTCGGTGTGGGAGTTCTTCTGGCCGCTGATGACCGGTGCACGGCTGGTGGTGGCGCCGCCGGGGGCGCATCGTGAACCGGCGCTGTTGATCCGCCTGATTGATGACTATGGCATCAGTACGCTGCACTTTGTGCCATCGATGCTCCAGGCATTCATCCACGAACCGGGTGTCGAGGCTTGTACCCGCCTCAAGCGCATCGTCTGCAGCGGTGAAGCCTTGCCGCTGGATGCGCAATTGCAGGTGTTCAAAAAGCTGCCGGGCGCCGGGTTGTACAACCTGTACGGCCCGACCGAAGCGGCCATCGACGTTACCCACTGGACCTGCATCGACGAAGGCGCCGACTGCGTGCCCATCGGCCGGCCCATCGCCAACCTGCGCACCCATGTGCTGGATGCGCAATTGCTGCCGGTTCCGGCCGGCGTGGCGGGGGAGTTGTACCTCGGTGGCGCCGGGCTGGCGCGCAGTTATCACCGGCGTCCGGCGCTCAGCGCCGAGCGTTTCGTGCCGTGCCCCTTCCATGACGGCGCGCGCTTGTACCGCACCGGCGACCGCGTGCGCCAGCGTGCCGATGGCGTGATCGAATACCTCGGGCGCCTCGACCATCAAGTCAAATTACGCGGCCTGCGCATCGAGTTGGGGGAAATCGAAACCCGCCTGATGCAGCATGCGTTGGTGCGCGAGGCCGTGGTGCTGGTGCAGGGCGGCAAGCATCTGGTGGCGTATCTGGTGCTGGAAAATACCGACACCGACACGCAGTGGCCGCAAACCCTCAAGGCCTGGCTGCTCGGCAGCCTGCCGGAATACATGGTGCCCACCTACCTGATGCCGCTGGACGCCTTGCCGGTGACCGCCAACGGCAAGCTCGACCGCAAGGCCTTGCCGCCACCCGACGCCGTGCCGCAACAGGCATTCGTCGCGCCGCAGGATGCAATGCAGACCGCGCTGGCGCAGATCTGGCAGGACGTATTGGGCACGGACCCCGTGGGCCTCGAGGACAATTTCTTCGAGCTTGGCGGCGACTCGATCATTTCCATCCAGGTGGTCAGCCGTGCCCGCCAGGCGGGTATCCGCCTCAGCCCGCGCGACCTGTTCCAGTACCAGACTGTGCGCAGCCTGGCGTTGGTCGCGGGGTTCGACAGCCGCAGCACTGTCGATCAAGGCCCGGTCAGTGGCGAGGTGATCCTGACCCCGGCGCAGCATTACTTCTTCGAACAGGCCATCGCCCAGCGCCGGCACTGGAACCAGTCGCTGCTGCTGACGCCCCGGGAAGCGTTGAATCCTGAGGCGTTGGAGCGGGCGTTGGTTACCGTCATCAACCACCACGACGCCTTGCGCCTGCGCTTTATCGAGGGTGCCGAAGGCTGGCAGCAGCGCCATGCGCCGCAAGTCGAAAGTGCTGGATTGTGGCAGCGTCAGGCGTCTTCGGCCGAAGCCTTGACCGCCCTGTGCGATGAAGCGCAACGCAGCCTCGATCTGGCAGACGGGCCGCTGCTGCGAGCCTTGCTGGTCAGCCTCGACGATGGCAGCCAGCGCCTGCTGCTGGTGGTTCATCACTTGGCCGTGGACGGGGTGTCGTGGCGGGTGTTGCTCGAAGACTTGCAGCAGGCTTACCGGCAAGTGGCGCTGCCCGAGAAAACCAGCGCCTACCAAGCCTGGGCCGCGCACCTGCAACAGCATGCCGCCGCCGTGCCTGGGCAAATACCGTACTGGCAGGCGCAACTGGCGGATGCCAAGGACCTGCCATGCGACAACCCGCAAGGCAGCTTGCAGCAGCGCCACGGGCACAAGATCGAGTCGACACTGGACGCCGAACTGACCCGCCTGTTGCTGCAACAGGCCCCGGCGGCCTATCGCACTCAGGTCAATGATCTGTTGCTCACGGCGCTGGCGCGGGTCATCTGCCGCTGGAGCGGGCAGGGCTCGACGCTGATCCAGCTGGAAGGCCACGGCCGCGAAGACTTGGCCGACGACCTCGACCTGAGCCGCACCGTCGGCTGGTTCACCAGCCTGTTTCCAGTGCGCCTGCAACCCGAGGCCGAGGTGGCAAACTCGATCAAGTCGATCAAGGAACAACTGCGCGCCATTCCCGACAAAGGTTTGGGTTACGGCTTGCTGCGCTACCTCGGCGAACCGGCGCAGCGTCAGGCCCTGCAAGACCTGCCGGCGCCTCGGATCACCTTTAACTACCTGGGGCAGTTCGACCGTCAGTTCGACGACGCCGCGCTGTTCGTCCCGGCCCCGGAAAGCGGCGGTCAGGCCCAGGGCGACGATGCGCCGTTGGCCAACTGGCTGACCGTGGAAGGCCAGGTCTATGGCGCGCAGCTCTCGCTGCAATGGGGCTTCAGCCGTGACCTGTTTGCCGAGTCCACCGTGCAACGACTTGCCGCTGCCTACGCCGAAGAACTCAAGACGCTGATCGAACATTGCTGCGCGACAGCGCCAGGCCAGGTCACGCCGTCGGACTTCCCGCTGGCGCGCATCACCCAGGCACAACTCGATGCCTTGCCTGTTGCGGCGCCGGCCATCGAGGACGTTTACCCGCTGACGCCGATGCAGCAGGGCATGCTGTTCCACACCCTGTACGAACCCCAGGCCGAGGCTTACATCAATCAATTGCGCCTGGACATCCAGGGCCTGGAACTGGCGGCGTTCGGCCGGGCCTGGCAGGCGGCGATCAATCGTCACGACATCCTGCGCAGCAGCTTCCACTGGCTGGGGCTTGAGTGCGCGCATCAGGTGATTCATCGCCAGATCGACCTGCAACTGCAAGTGATCGAAGCAGCCGACATCGACCTCGATGCACTGGCCGCCGAGGAGCGCGGCCGTGGCTTCGAACTCAGCGCCGCGCCGTTGTTCCGCCTGCTGCTGGTGCGTCGGGGCAGTGAAGACTGGCACCTGATCCATACCAGCCATCACATCCTCATGGACGGCTGGAGCAACGCCCAGTTGCTCGGCGAAGTGATCCAGCACTATGCCGGCCAGACGTTGGCCAGGCCGTTGGGGCAATACCGCGACTATCTAGGCTGGATTCAACAGCAGCCGCTGCTGGCCGGCGAGCAGTTCTGGAAACAGGCGCTGGCGCCGCTGGAAACGCCGACGCTGCTGGCGCAAGCCTTGCCGACGCCCGCCGAAGGGCAGGGCATGGGCGAACATCAAGTGAACCTTGAGAGCGCCGCGCTACAGCGCCTGAGCGATTTCGCCCGCCAGCAGAAAATCACCCTCAATACCTTGCTGCAAGGCGCCTGGGGCCTGTTGTTGCAACGCTATACCGGCCAGTCCTGCGTGGCCTTCGGCGCAACGATTGCCGGACGCTCCGCGCCGTTGCCGGGCATCGAGCAGCAGTTGGGGCTGTTCATCAACACCTTGCCGATCATCGCCGCGCCGCAGGCAGGGCAGTCGGTGGCCCGGTGGCTCAACGACCTGCAAGCCCTGAACCTGAGCCTGCGCGAGTTCGAACACGTGCCGCTGTACGATATTCAGGGCTGGGCCGGGCAGCAGGGGGCGCTGTTCGACAGCCTGTTGGTGTTCGAAAACTTCCCGGTGGCCGAAGCCCTCAAGCAAGGGGCGCCGGCGGGCCTGACCTTCGGCGCGCTGCACAACCACGAAATCACCAGTTACCCGCTGACCCTCGGTATCGAAGTCGGCGCCACGTTGCGACTGGATTTCAGTTTCGACCGCACCCGGTTCAGCGCCGCGCAGATCAGCCAGTTGGGCGCCAGCCTGTTGCAGGTGCTGGCGCAATTTGTTGCCCAGCCACAACAGGCGCTCGGTGCCGTCAGCCTGCTGGACGCTCAGGCCCAAGCCCAGGTAATACGCGGCTCACGTCCACCGGTACCACAACTGGACAGTCCGTTGCTGGCCCATCAGCGCTTCGAGCAACAAGCGGCACGCACCCCCGATGCGTTGGCGGTGATGGTCGGTGACGAGCGCCTGACGTACGCCCAGCTCAATGCGCAAGCCAACCGGCTCGCCCATCGCCTGCGCGCCCAGGGTGTGGCGCCGGGGCAGCGGGTGGGCCTGTCGGTGCGGCGCAATGCGCAGATGATCGTCAGCCTGATGGCGATCCTCAAGTCCGGCGCTGGTTATGTGCCGCTGGACCCGGATTACCCGGCCGAGCGCCTGGCCTGGATGATCGAAGACAGCTGCATGGACCTGCTGCTGGCGCAACCGGGCCTGCTGGCTGATGTCGCGCTACCGCAAGGGTTGCCACGCCTGGCGCTGGAGCCAGACGCAGGCACCGGGTATTCCACCGACAACCTGGTCAACCTCGCCACCGCCGAAGACCTCGCGTACCTGATCTACACCTCCGGCTCCACCGGGCGGCCGAAAGGCGTGTGCCTGGCCCACGCCGCGCTGCGCGAGTTTTGCGTGATCGCGGCGGACTACTCACAGCTCACCCCGCAAGACCGCGTGCTGCAATTCGCCACGTTCAGCTTCGACGGCTTTGTCGAACAGTGCTACCCGCCATTGTGCGTGGGCGCGGCGCTGGTGATGCGCGGCGATGAACTGTGGGACACCGACACCCTCTATCGCCAGATCATCGAACAGGGCGTGACCCTGGCGGATTTGCCGGCGGCCTACTGGTTCCTGCTGGCTCAGGAGTGGGCCGCGCAACCGCAGCGGGACAAGGGGCGTTTGCGTCAAGTCCACGTCGGCGGCGAAGCCATGTCGCTGGAAGGCCTGAAACTGTGGCACGCCGCCGGTTTGGGCGATGTGCGCCTGCTCAACACCTACGGACCGACCGAAGCCACGGTGGTGTCCAGCACACACGAATGCACACTGGCCGATACCCGCAATCACCTTGGCGTGCCCATCGGCAAAGCACTGCCGGGTCGCGCACTGTATGTGCTGGACAGCGAAGGGCATCTGCTGCCGACCGGTTGCGTCGGCGAATTGTGCATTGGCGGCGACGCCGGCCTTGCCCAGCGTTATCACCAGCGGCCGGGCTTGAGCGCCGAGCGCTTCATCGCCGATCCGTTTTCCAGCACCCGGGGTGCGCGGCTGTACCGCAGCGGCGACCTGGCGCGTTATCGCGAGGACGGTGCGCTGGAGTATTTGGGGCGGATCGATCATCAAGTGAAAATCCGTGGTTTCCGGGTCGAACTCGGAGAGCTCGAAGCGCACCTGCAAGGCCTGCCGATGATCAGCGAAGCCGCGGTGCTGGTGCACGAAGGCGTTGGCGGCAAGCAATTGATCGGCTATGTGGTGCCGGCCTCGGATGAATTGCTGGACGCTGATGCGCGTCAGCTCACCGACACCGTGCGCCGCGCCCTGGGCGAGCGCCTGCCGGACTACATGCTGCCGACGCAACTGGTGTTACTGGCCGCGTTGCCGCTCAACCGCAACGGCAAGCTAGACCGCGCAGCCTTGCCGGCGCCTGAAGTCTGGGAAGTGGCAACGGGTACTGCACCCCAAGGCGAACTGGAAATCGAACTGGCGCAGATCTGGCAGCAGGTGTTGCAGGTCAGTCGCGTCGACCGCGAAAACAGCTTCTTCGAACTGGGCGGGCACTCGTTGCTGGCGACGCAAATCGTCTCGCAGATCCGCCAGCGCCTGGGCCTGTCGGTGAGCCTGCGCAGCCTGTTCGAACATCCGCGCCTCGAGGATTTCGCTGCTCAGGTGCAGGCGCTGCAACACAGCTGTGAACGACCGGCGTTGGTGGCCGACACATCTGGCGAGCGTCAGCCGTTGTCCTTTGCCCAGCAGCGTCTGTGGTTCCTCTGGAACCTGGAGCCAAACAGTTCGATGTACAACATGCCGGGTGCCCTGCGCCTGCGCGGCGAACTGAACCTCGACGCCCTGCGCCAGACCTTCGAAACCCTGGCGCAGCGTCACGCCGTATTGCGCACCACGTTCTATGAAGAAGACGGCCAGACCTGGCAACGGGTGCATGCGCAACTGCCGTTGAGTTTTGTCGACAGCGACCTGCGACAGCGGCCGGCGCCGGACGCCGAAGCGCAACAGCTGGCCCGCGAAGAAGTCGCCCGGCCATTCGACCTGCGCCACGGTCCGTTGCTGCGGGTGCGGGTGCTACGGATCGCGGATGACGAGCATGTGCTGTTGCTGACGGTGCATCACATCGTCGCCGATGACTGGTCGTTCCGCGTCCTGATCAATGAATTCGTCACGCTCTATCCAACCCTCAACCGTGGCCAGACCCCGCAACTGCCGGCGCACAGCGTGCAGTACGCCGACTTCGCCAAATGGCAGCGCCAGTGGCTGGAGCAGGGCGGCGAGTTGCAGCGCCAGCTCGACTACTGGCAGCAGCGCCTTGCCGAGCCACAGACGGTACTGGAGTTGCCCGCCGATGGCGACCGGCGCACGGCGCAAGAGGGTGCGAGCGCCCATTTCACTTTCAGCGGCGAACTCAGCCAGCAGTTGCGCGACTTTGCCCAACAGCGCGATCTGTCGCTGTTCATGCTGCTGCTGGCCGGTTTCACCCTGGTCCTGCGCCAGCGTACCGAGGTCAGTCGGGTGCGTATCGGCACCGATATCGCCAACCGAAATCAAGCCGAGCTTGAAGAAATGGTCGGCTTCTTCGTTAACCAATTAGTACTGCAAGTGGAGGTCGATGCCGAGCAGTCGGCGGCGCAGTTGCTGGACGCCTGTCGTCGGGCGGTGCTGGAGGCTTCGGACCATCAGGACCTGCCGTTCGAGCGTCTGGTGGAGGCCTTGCGCTTGCCGCGCCGGGCCGGCCGTTCGCCGCTGTTCGACATCAAGCTGATCTACCAGGAAGGCGTCGGGCGCTTGCCGTCGATGGGGGGGCTGCATGTCGAGGACTTCCCGTCCGGGCGTCAGGCCGCCGAGATCGGCATGGTCGCTGCGTTCTACAACGATGCCGAGCACATCCACCTGAGTTTCGAGACACCGGCTGGTCAGTACCTGCCGAGCACGCTGGAAAGTCTGTTCGAGCAGATTCAGGCGGTGCTGGAGGCGCTGTTGCGCAGTGATCAGTTGCAGGTGGGTGAATTGCTGAACCTGGCCAGCGACGTGCAACGCCGTGCCGAGGCGCGCTTGAACGAGCAACGCAAGGCCTTGCTCGGCGGCGCCATGGCGATCAAGCGTCGCTCGGCGAACCGTGGCGCGCCGGCACCACAAATCGCAGCGGACTGATTCAGTCGGAGGCGCCCTTGAGCGCCGCCGTCAACATTTTCTGGAGGGGTTTATGACCGTTTCAACGACTAAGTCCATGCCCAGGATGGGCCGTGGTACCCGCAAAAGCCTGTCCACCGATCCGACGCGGCTGGTGAGTTTTGCGCCGATGTTCGAAGGCCACAGCATGCCGCTGGTGTGCCGTCCGGCGGTGTCCGGCGTGAGCCTGGCGGAATGGGCGGCCCAGAATCGCGCGCTGATCGAAAGCAAGCTGCTGGAACACGCGGTGATCCTGTTCCGTGGCTTCCAGGTGGCCGATATCGGCGAGTTCAACCGCTGCGTCGACGGGATTTCCGGCGGTGCCCTGGAGTACCTGTTCCGCGCCTCGCCACGGACCCAGATCAGCGGCCAGTTCAAGATCTACAGCTCCACCGATTACCCGGCGCCGGAGAAAATCTTCCCGCACAACGAACACTCGTATTCGCCGGTGTTCCCGCGTCACCTGTATTTCTACTGCGACACGCCGTCGACCACCGGCGGTGAAACCCCCTTTGGCGATACCCGCCGGATCCTCGCGCGGATCGACCCGGCGGTGCGCGAAGAATTTGCCCGCAAACGCATCATGTACGTGCGCAACTACGGCGACGGCATGGGCCTGCCATGGCAGACCGTGTTCCAGAGCGAGGATCGCGCCGAGGTAGAAGCCTACTGCGCCAAAATCGGCATCCAGGCCGAGTGGAAACCGGGCAACCGCCTGCGCACCCGGCAGAACGGCCCGGCCATCGTGCGCCACCCACTGACCGGCGAGCGCATCTGGTTCAACCACGGCACCTTCTTCAACGCACTGACCCTGCCTGACAGCATCCGCGACAACCTGCTGCGTGAATTCGGCCCGCAAGACCTGCCGCAAAACACCTTCTTCGGCGACGGCTCGCCGATTCCCGACGATGTGATTCGCCACCTGCAAGGCATCTACCGCGAGGTGATGGTCGAGTTCGCCTGGGAGAAGGGCGACGTGGTCCTGCTCGACAACATCCTCAGCGTACATGCGCGCAACGAATTCACCGGCTACAGAAAAATCCTCACGGCCATGGCCATCGCGCAGAAAAGCGCCGACCTGGATCAGGAATAAGGACACCCGACATGAACACCACCGCCCTCGAACCTTCGGTAGACGTATTCCAGACTTCGGCCCAGCAGGCCTTTTATTTGCGTGCCCAGGAGCTGGGCGCACGGCTGCTGTTCGCCACCTTGACGCTGCCGGTCACCAGGCCAGTGGACGCCCAGGCGTTGCGCAGGGCACTGGAAACCCTCGGTCAGCGCCATGAAATCCTGCGCACGCTGTACCGCCGCCTGCCGGGCATGAAGTGGCCGGTGCAAAGCCTGTGCGATGGCTTGCCGCTCACACTGCTGGGCAACCAGCCTTCGGTGACCGAGGCCTTGAGCCGCAGCCGTGAAGTCATGGTTGAAGATTCGAATCAGGCGCTGGTGGTGGCGCAAGTTGAAGGTGGAGCAGGGCAGCCGTTCATCACTCTGCTGGCCCCGGCATGCAGCTTCGACGAGGCATCGCTGCGGGTACTGGCGAGTGAACTTGGCAGCCTGTTGCGCGGTGAAACCCTGGGTGACGACGAGGATGCGCTGCAATACCTGGACTACAGCGCATGGCAGGAAGAACTGCGCGAAGAAGACATCGGCCACCAGGGCGCGGCGTTCTGGCGCAACCTGCAACAGCAGTTCGCCGTGACCCATCGCTTGCCGTTCGAAAGAGCCGTTGAGGTCACGCCGACTCGTCATCAGGCAACGTTGATTGACGCCCCATGGCTGGCTGGCGTGCAGCGGGTCGCTGCCGAAACGGGCGTAGGGGCAGAGCAATTGGCGCTATTGCTGTGGACCGCATTCGTTGCGCGCATCGGCCATCAGGAAAAGCTGCTGATGGGCTGGCAGGTGGAGGGGCGCAACGAGCAAACCATCGCCACCCTCGGACGCTTCGCCCGGCGTTTGCCGCTGGCTTTCGAGCACCGTAGCCAGCAGACCCTGGCGCAAGCGCTGACGGCGTTTGCGGCCAGCGTCGAACAGTCGCTGTCGTGGCTCGATTGCCTCAATGAATTTGAACTGAGCGCCGAAGGCACCGCGCCGCTGCGTTATGGCTTCGTCTATCAGGCCGCCCTTGAAAGCGCTATCGAGGTGGACGACGGCAACCCCGAAGTCCTGCGCCTGCGTGTGCAGGGCGATCAGTTGCAGTTGTCGTGTCTTGACGGTGCGCTGCCCGAATCGATGCTGGTTGAATGGCTGGAGCAGTTTGTCGAGTTCAGCCGCCAATTGCTGGCATCGCCCGAACTGACCCTGGGTCAGGCTGATCTGCTGAACGCTGCGCAACGGACTCGCCTGATCGAAGGCTTCAACCCGAACGCCTCCGAACAGGCATTGCCGTGTCGCTTCCTGCAAGAACTGTTCAGCGAACAAGCGCGCCTGCATCCGCAACGCATCGCCGTGAGCGTCAACGGTCAGCGCCTGACTTATGCCGAGCTGGATGCGCGCTCCAACCAGGTGGCCAACACCCTGCGTGTCCAAGGCGTGGCGCCGGACCAGATCGTGGCGGTCTACGGCCAACGCTCCCTGGAAATGGTCATCGCCCTGTTGGGCACGCTCAAGGCCGGCGCTGCGTACTTGACACTGGACCCGAACTACCCGATCGAGCGTCTGGCGTTCATGCTCGCCGATACCGGCGCGCGCCATGTGCTGGCCTGCCAAGGGCTGCCGGATGCATTACGCAGTGAGCGGACGCTTTCCCTGATGCCGGGGGCCGAAGTCTGGTCCGCTGCACCAACCCGGCCTGAGCCACAGGGCGACAGCGCCAATCTGGCCTACGTCATCTACACCTCCGGTTCCACCGGCAAACCCAAGGGCGTGATGATCAGCCATGCCAACGCCGTGGCCTCGACCCTGGCGCGTAATGCTTTCTACCGCCAGCCGCTGCGGGCATTCCTGATGCTCTCGTCGTTCTCTTTCGACAGCTCGGTGGCCGGGGTTTTCTGGGCGCTGGGGCAGGGCGCGACCCTGTGCCTGCCGGACGAAGACAGCTACAAGGATCCGGCCCGACTGGCGGCGTTGATCCAGCAGGAAGAGATTTCCCACTACCTGACCCTGCCGTCCTACCACGCACAGATTCTCGAACACCTCGACCGCCAGGCGCTGGCCTGTGTGATCGTCGCCGGCGAAGCCTGCGGCAACGCACTGGTGCAGCGACATCGCGAGGCATTGCCGAGGGTGACGCTGGTCAACGAATACGGCCCGACCGAAGGCACCGTATGGTGTTCGGCCTGGGAGCTGCCCCTCGGTCAAGAGGATGAAAGCGTGCCGATCGGCCAGCCGATTGCCGGCATGCGCCTCCACGTGCTCAGTCCGGACCTGCAACCGGTGGCCGTGGGCGTCGAAGGCGAGTTGTATGTCGGCGGGGCCGGCATTGCCCGGGGTTATCTGCAACGGGCCACGCTGACGGCCGAGCGCTTTGTCCCCGACCTGTTCGCGAAGGCGGCGGGCCAGCGCCTGTACCGTACCGGCGACCTGGCGCGCTATCGCGCCGATGGCTTGCTGGAGTATCTGGGCCGGGTCGATCACCAAGTGAAAATCCGCGGCTTCCGCATTGAGCTGGGTGAAATCGAGTCGGCCATGCGCAACGCGCCGGGCATCGAAGACGCCGCCGTGATTGCCCGGGAAACCCCGACCGGCCCGCAACTGCTGGGCTTCGTGGTGTCCCCGGCCGACACCGCCGACATCCGCCTCAACGAATTGCGCAGCCATCTGGCCGAAGCGCTGCCCGAGCACCTGCAACCGGCGCGCTTGCAGGTGCTGGAGCGTTTCCCGCTGATGCCCAACGGCAAACTCAATCGCCAGGCCTTGCTCGATCTCGATGTGCGCCGCAGCGTCTTTGTCGCGCCGCGCAACGACTTGGAGAAAACCCTGGCGGCGATCTGGGCCGAAGCGCTGCACGTTGAACGCGTCGGCGTGCACGACAACTTCTTCGAGCTCGGCGGGCACTCGCTGCTGGCCACGCGCATTCGTGCGCGGATTCAGGAAGAACTGAACCTGGCGATCCCGCTCAAGCTGTTTTTCGACGGTGACACCCTGGAACGGTTGGCGGCGCAGATCGAGCAGTTCCGTGAGCACAGTGAACATAAAGAAAACGATGTAGACGCCCTTGAAGCGTTGTTCGACGAAGTGGATGAGGAACACGCGCGATGAGTGCTGCACCGGACAGAATGATGACCCTGGCCCAGCGTTTCTGCGGCTTGAGCGCGGACGCCCGGCGTGCGTTGCAACAAAAGATGCACGCCCAGGGGCTGACCCTGGAACGGCTGCCGATCCCGCCACGGGACCGCGGCGTCGACACGTTGCCGGCGTCCTACGCGCAACAGCGCTTGTGGTTCCTCTGGCAGATGCAGCCCCAGGCCACGGCCTACAACCTGACCGGTGCCTTCCGCCTGAGCGGCGAGCTCAACCCTGAGGCGCTGGCACAGACCCTGAGCGCGCTGGTGCAACGTCACGAAGTGCTGCGCACCACCTTCCTCTTCGACGATCAGCAAGTACTGCAAAAGATTCACCCACGGATGGATGCGCCGCTGGTCGAAGTCAGCGCTGGCGACGAGGTCGAGTTGCAACGGCAGATCGCCCTGAACGCCGAGCAGCCGTTCGACCTGCAGCACGGCCCATTGATGCGCTGCCGCTTGATCCGCCTCGATGCGCAGCAACATGTGCTGGTGCTGACCTTCCACCATATCGTCACCGACGGCGGCTCGCTGCCGATCCTGTTGCAGGAGTTCACCCGGCTCTATGCGCAGTTCAGTGCCGGGCAGGTTGCGCAGTTGCCGGAACTGGGCATCCAGTACGCCGACTTTGCCCGCTGGCAGCGCCTGTGGCTGGAGGCCGGCGAGGCTGAGCGCCAGCTTGATTACTGGAGCGAGCAGTTGGGCCGCGAACATCCGCCACTGAACCTGCCGACCGACCGTCGTCGCCCGGCGATCCCGAGCCAGCAGGGGGCCAGCGTCGAGCTGGACATCTCCACTGCGTTGACCGCTCGACTGCGCGACCTTGCCCGCCGCGAAGGTTGCACCCTGTTCATGCTGCTGATGGCTGCATTGCAGACGTTGTTGCATCGCTACAACGGCGAACGGGACATCCGCGTTGGCGTGCCGATTGCCAACCGCACCCGCCAGGACGTGGAAAACCTGATGGGCTTTTTCGTCAACACTCAGGTGCTGCGCAGCCAGCCACGGGCCGACCAGACGTTTGGGCAATTGTTGGCCGAGATAAAAGCCGCGGCACTCGGCGCGCAAGCCCATCAGGATTTGCCCTTCGAGCAACTGGTCGATGGTCTGGGCGTGGAACGCAGCCTGAGCCATACCCCGCTGTTTCAGGTGATGTTCAACCACCAGCGCGACAGTGGCGGCCCGCAACGCTGGGACCTGCCGGGGCTGAGCGTCGAACCGCTGATCTGGGATGAGAAAACCACCAAGTTCGATTTGATGCTCGACACCGTCGAGGGCGACGAGGGTATCCATGCGTCGTTCGTCTACGCCACCGAACTGTTCGACGCCTCGACCATCGAGCGTCTCGGCCGGCACTGGCTGAACCTGTTGCAGGCGATTTGCACTGACAGCACGGTTGCCCTGGCGGACCTGTGCATGCTCGATGCCGCCGAGCAGCAGGCCACCTTGCTCGACTGGAATCGCACTGCCGGGTTGAACAGCGATCAACCGAACCAGTTGTGCGCCCATCAACTGATCGAAGCCCAGGCCGCCGCGCACCCGAGCAACATCGCCGTGACCTGCGAAGGCGTCACCCTCACTTACGCCGAACTGAACCGCCGCGCCAACCGCATCGCCCATCGCCTGCGCGAGCGCGGCGTCGGCCCGGACGTGTTGGTGGGTATCGCCCTGGAGCGTTCGCTGGAGATGATTGTCAGCCTGCTGGCGATCCTCAAGGCCGGTGGCGCCTACGTGCCGCTGGACCCGCAATACCCGCAGGATCGCCTGGCCTACATGCTCGCCGACAGCGGCACGCGCCTGTTGCTGACCGATTCCGCACTGTTGCCGCGCCTGCCGTTGAACCAAGGCATTGAAGTGATCTGCCTCGATCACGGCAGCGACTGGCTGTCCGAGGCCAGTGCCGACAACCTGCCGAACCTTACCGCTCCAGAAAACCTGGCCTACGTCATCTACACCTCCGGATCCACCGGAAAACCGAAAGGCACGCTGCTGCCCCACAGCAACCTGACACGGCTGTTCAGTGCCACCGAACATTGGTTCGGTTTCAACGCCGACGATGTCTGGAGCCTGTTCCACTCCTATGCCTTCGACTTTTCCGTGTGGGAAATCTTTGGCGCGTTGTTCTACGGCGGCAAGCTGGTGGTGGTGCCCCACGCGGTCAGCCGCTCCCCGGAGGATTTCGCCCGCTTGCTCCGTGACGAGCGCGTCACCGTGCTCAACCAGACGCCCTCGGCCTTCCGCCAGTTGATGCCGTTCGCCTGCGCCGATGCGCCAGACATGGCCCTGCGCTGCGTGGTGTTCGGCGGCGAGGCGCTGGACGTGGCCAGCCTGCGTCCGTGGTATGACGCCTTCGATGACCGGCAACCGTTGTTGATCAACATGTACGGCATCACCGAAACCACCGTGCACGTGACCTATCGACCACTGTCCCGCGCCGACCTCGACGGCGCCAACAACTCGCCGCTGGGCGAGCCGATCGGCGATCTGCGCTGGTACGTGCTCGACCCGCGCCTGAACCCGGTGGCCAAGGGCTGCGTCGGTGAGCTGTACGTCGGCGGTGCCGGCCTTGCTCGCGGCTACCACCAGCGTGCCGATCTGACCGCCACGCGGTTTGTGCCGGACCTGTTCGCCGCCGAGTCGGGCGCGCGCCTGTACCGCACCGGCGATCTGGCGCGGTATTGCGCCGATGGCAGCATCGAGTACGCCGGGCGTATCGACCATCAAGTGAAGATTCGCGGTTTCCGCATCGAACTGGGGGAAATCCAGGATCGCCTGCAAAGCCATCCGGCCATCGAGCAGGCGCTGGTGCTGGCACCCGAGGTCAATGGCAGCCCGCAACTGGTCGCGTGGTTCACCGCGTCCGGTGACGACAGCGATTTGCGCCAGTCCCTGCGCGAACATTTGCAGGCCGGTTTGCCGGATTACATGGTGCCGGCGCACCTGATCAAACTCGATCATTGGCCGCTGACAGGCAACGGCAAACTGGATCGTGGTGCGCTGCCCAAGCCCGATGCGGCACTGGCGCAGCAGGCGTACACGGCACCGATGGATGAGCTGCAAATCGAGTTGGCGGCGATCTGGCAAGACGTGCTCAAGCTCGAGCGCGTAGGCATCGACGATAACTTCTTCGAACTGGGCGGCGACTCGATCATCTCGATTCAAGTCGTCAGCCGCGCTCGTCAGGCCGGTATTCGCATCACCCCGCGGGACCTGTTCCAGCACCAGACCGTGCAGAGCCTGGCGAAGGTCGCGGTACGTAGCGCCGGGCTGGTCATCGATCAGGGGCCGGTGCGTGGCGAGGTGCAGCTGACGCCGATCCAGCACTGGTTCTTCGAACAGCCCGTTGAAGCCCGTCATCACTGGAACCAGTCGGTGTTGCTGGAACTGCGCGAGCCACTGCACAGCGATTGCCTGCAACAAGCACTGGCAGCGTTGCTGGAACATCACGATGCCCTGCGTTTGCGCTGGCGTCAGGTGGGCGGCGCGTGGCAGCAGGCGCAAGCCGAACAGTGGAGCAGCGCCGATGTGCTGTGGCAGCGTCAGGCGGCAAACGCCGATGAACTGCTGGAACTGTGCAACGCCGCGCAAGCCAGCCTGAATCTGCAGGACGGCCCGCTGTTGCGCGCGTTGCTGGTGGACATGGGCGCGGCGGGTCAGCGCCTGTTGCTGGTGGTGCATCACCTGGCGGTGGACGGCGTGTCCTGGCGATTGCTGCTGGAAGATTTGCAAACCGCGTATCAACAAGCGCAGCAAGCTCAACCCTTGCGCCTGCCAGCGAAAACCAGCGCCTATCAGGCCTGGGCCGCTCGCCTGCAATCCCATGCGCAAAGTGCTGAATTGGCTAGCCAGGCCGGTTACTGGCAAGACCAGTACCGCGACGTTCAGGTGCAACTGCCCGCCGACAACCCCCAAGGCAGCCTGGCCAGCCAGCATGCCGTGAGCGTGGAAACGCTGCTCGACAACACCTTGACCCGGCAACTGCTGCAAGACGCTCCGGCGGCGTACCGCACTCAGGTCAACGATCTGTTGCTGACGGCGCTGGCGCGGGTGCTGGGCCAATGGACCGGTCAAACGTCGACCCTGGTGAAACTGGAAGGCCACGGCCGTGAAGACCTGTTCGACGACATCGACCTGACCCGCACCCTGGGCTGGTTCACCTCGATTTTCCCGGTGAAACTCACCCCGGCCACTGATCTGGCCGGCAGCATCAAAGCGGTCAAGGAACAACTGCGCGCCGTGCCCGACAAAGGCATCGGCTTCGGCATCCTGCGTTATCTGGCCGACGCCGGCCTTGAAGGTCTGCCGACGCCGCAGGTCACCTTCAATTACATGGGCCAGTTCGACGCCAGCTTCGACGAGCAGGCGCCGTGGCGCCCGGCCCGGGAAAGCGATGGTGCCGAGCAGGGCGCATCGGCCGAACTGGACCGGGGCCTGAGCATCAGCGGTCAGGTGTATGCCGGGCAACTGCGCCTGAGCTGGACCTTCAGCGGTGAAGTGTTCATGCCGCAGACGGTGCAGCGTCTGGCCGATGCCTATGCCTTGGAACTGCAACAGCTGATCGAACATTGTCTGAACGGTGCCGGCGGGTTGACCCCGAGCGACGTGCCGCTGGTGCATGTCGATCAGGCGCAACTGGATGCCTTGCCGCTGGCGGCCAGCCGGATCGAAGACATCCTGCCGCTGTCGCCGATGCAGCAAGGCATGTTGTTCCACAGCCTGTTCGCCCCGGATGCCGGGGCCTACGTGCCGCAGATGCGCGCGGATGTGCAGGGGCTCGACGTCGAGGCGTTCCGCGATGCCTGGCAGCAGACGCTGCGGCGCCATGAAGTGCTGCGCGCGGCGTTCTTCAGCGAAAGCAACGGCTCGCGGCCGCTGCAAGTGATCCTGGCCGATGCCACGCTGCCGCTGACCGTGCTCGACTGGCGCGATCAAACGGGCCTGTCCCACGCCCTGGATCAATTGGCGGATGAAGATCGCCAGCGCGGTTTCGACTTGACGGCGGCACCCTTGCTGCGCCTGACTCTGGTGCAGACCGCCGATGACAGCCATCACCTGATCTTCACCAACCACCACATCCTGCTGGACGGCTGGAGCACTTCGCAGTTGTTCGGCGAAGTGCTGCAGCGGTATTGCGGAATCATGCCCGCGCCAAGCGTCGGTCGTTATCGCGATTACATGACCTGGCTGGGCAGCCGTGATCGCGCCGGGTGTGAAGCATTCTGGTTGGGGCAATTGCAGTCGTTCACCGAGCCGACGCGTCTGGCCGGCGCCTTGCCGGGGCCAGTCGCAGGGCAGGGCGATGCTCATCGCACCCTGCACCTGAGCCTGGACCGCGCCGCCACCGAGCGCCTGAGCGGGTTCGCCCGTCAGGCCCGCGTCACGCCCAACACCCTGCTGCAAGCGGCGTGGCTGTTGCTGTTGCAACGCTACACCGGGCAGCAAACGGTGGCGTTCGGCGCCACGGTGTCGGGGCGTCCGAGTGAGTTGCAGGGGATCGAGCAGCAGATCGGTCTGTTCATCAACACCTTGCCGGTGATCGCCACGCCTCACCCCGGGCGCACGGTCAGCCAATGGATCGATGAGGTCCAGGCGCTCAACCTCAAGTTGCGCGACGTCGAATACACACCGCTGGCGGACGTGCAGCGCTGGGCCGGTCACTCCGGCGAGGCGCTTTTCGACACGCTGCTGGTGTTCGAAAACTACCCGGTGGCGCAAGCGCTGGAGGAGGGCAACAGCAGTGCGTTGAAATTCTCCGGCATCAGTCACCACGACCAGACCAGCTTCCCCTTGGCCATCGCCGCCGAGCTGGGCGAATGCCTGGACTTGCGTTTCAACTACGACACGGCGCTGTTCAGCGCCGAGGCCATCGAAGGCATTAGTACACGTCTGCTGGCGTTGCTCGATGCCATGGTCCGTGCGCAGCAACAGCCATTGGGGCGCTTGAGCTTGCTCGATGCCACACAAACGGCGCAGCAGGTCGAAGGCTTCAACCGCACCGCGCAGGCCTGGCCGGATGTGTGCCCGGTCTACCAGTGCTTCGAAGCCCAGGTACTGCAAACCCCGCAGGCCCCGGCCCTGGTGTTTGCCGGCCAGACTCTCAGCTATCGCGAACTCAACCAACAGGCCAACCGACTGGCGCACTACCTGCGTAGCCAGGGCGTCGGTGACGAAGTGTTGGTGGGCATTGCCGCCGAGCGTTCGCTGGAACTGGTGATCGGCCTGCTGGCGATCATGAAGGCCGGCGGCGCCTACGTGCCGCTGGACCCGGACTACCCGCGCGAACGTCTGGAGCATATGTTCGACGACAGTGGCGTGCACTTGCTGCTGACCCAGCGTCATTTGCTTGAGCAGTTGCCGATTCCGCCCGCCACCACGGCGATTTGTCTCGATGACATGGCCGGTTTGCTGGACGGCCTGAGCGACGAAAACCTGCCCTGTGTGGTCGAGCTTCAATCGCTGGCCTACATGATCTACACCTCCGGCTCCACGGGCAAACCCAAGGGCGCGGCCAACCGTCACGATGCCTTGTACAACCGCCTGGCGTGGATGCAGGGCGCGTACCCGCTGGACGGGCGCGACACCGTCTTGCAGAAAACCCCATTCAGTTTCGACGTGTCGGTCTGGGAGTTCTTCTGGCCGCTGATGACCGGCGCACGCCTGGCCGTGGCCGAACCGGGTGCCCATCGCGATCCGGCGCAACTGGTCAGCCTGATCGAGCAGTACCGGGTCAGCACCCTGCATTTCGTACCGTCGATGTTGCAGGCGTTCGTCCAGGGCGAAGGCTTCGAGCGTTGCGCCAGCCTGCGGCAGATCCTGTGCAGCGGCGAAGCCTTGTCGGCGGACTTGCAGCACAGCCTGTTCCGCGTGCTGCCCAACGTTGACCTGTACAACCTGTACGGCCCGACCGAAGCGGCCATCGACGTGACCCACTGGACCTGTGTCGACGACGGCGGCTTCAGCGTGCCGATCGGTTATCCGATTGCCAACCTGGTGACCTACATCCTCGACGACAGTCTGCAACCGCAAGTGCAAGGTTGCGTGGGTGAGCTGTACCTGGGCGGCATCGGCCTGGCCCGTGGTTATCACAACCGTCCGGACCTGACCGCCGAGCGCTTTGTCGCCAGCCCGTTCGGTGAGCAGGGCGAGCGCCTGTACCGCACCGGCGACCTGGCGCGTTATCGCGAGGACGGCGTGATCGAATACGTCGGGCGCATCGACCATCAAGTGAAGATCCGTGGCTTGCGCATCGAGCTGGGTGAGATCGAAGCCTGCCTGCTGGAGCATCCGTCGGTGCGCGAAGCGGTGGTGATCGCCGTCGATATTGGCAAATCCAAACAACTGGTGGCTTACGTCGTGGGTGATGCCGCCCTCGATCCCCTCAAGCAACACCTGCGCAACGCGCTGCCCGAGCATATGCAGCCGAGCCACGTGCTGCTGCTCGACCAGTTGCCGGTGACGCCCAACGGCAAGCTCGACCGCCGGGCGCTGCCGCAGCCGGACCTGCAAGTGCGCGAGTACGTGGCGCCGCGCGATGCCGTGGAGGCCAAGCTGCAATCGGTGTGGCAGGCGTTGTTCGAAGTGCCGCAGGTGGGCGTTTTCGACAACTTCTTCGAACTGGGCGGCGATTCCATCGTCTCGATCCAGGCCGTCAGCCGCGCGCGCAAGGCCGGGTTGAGCATCTCCCCCAAGGACGTGTTCAGCCATCCGACCATCGCCGAACTGGCCTCGGTCGCTCAACCGCTCATGGCGGATCAAACCGTACCGACTGTGGTTGTACCGGCAGCAAAAATCGAACTGAGTGACGCGCAATATCAGGCGCTGGAACTGACAGCGGATGAAGTCGAGGACGTCTATCCGCTGTCACCGATGCAGCAGGGCATGCTGTTCCACTCGGTGCAGGACGGCGACTCGGGGCTGTACGTCAACCAGATCGAAGTGGGCGTGCGCGGGGTTGATGGCGCGCGTTTCCGCGAGGCCTGGGCCGATGCCGCCCAACGTCACGGGATTCTGCGCACCGCATTCCTCTGGGAAGGCGACAAGGAGCCGCTGCAAGTGGTGCTGCGTGACGCGCCGTCACTGCTCACCGAACTGGACTGGCGCGGGGTGGGCGATCAGCCCGCGCGTGTGCGCCAGTTGGCTGCCGAGGAACGCGAACGCGGCTTCTCGTTGAACCGCGCACCCTTGTTGCGCCTGTTGCTGGTACGTCTGGAAGACGACCGCTATCGCCTGATCTGGACCTACCACCACATCCTCATGGATGGCTGGAGCGTGTCGCGCCTGATCGGTGAAGTGCTGCGCCATTACAGCGGTGAGGAGCATGAGCCGGTAGCGGCGTATCGCGACTACATCGACTGGCTTGGCCAGCAAGTCGCCGAGGCCAGCGAGGCCTTCTGGAAAGGCAAACTGAGCAATCTGGAAGGCGCCACGCACCTGGCCCGCGCCTTGCCGGTCAAGGCGCCGCAAGCCGGTTATCACGCGATCTACACGCACCTGAGCGCCGGGAAAACCGCGGGTTTGCAGGCCTTTGCCCAGCAACAGCAAGTGACCCTCAACACCCTGGTGCAAGCCGCGTGGTTGCTGCTGTTGCAGCGCTACACCGGCCAGCGCACGGTGACCTTCGGCGCCACGGTGTCCGGGCGCCCGGAAACCCTCAATGGCTCGGAGAACATGCTCGGGCTGTTCATCAACACCTTGCCGGTGGTCAACACGGTGCCGACCGAAACCAGCGTCGGCGACTGGCTGCGGGAGATTCAGGCTTATAACCTCGACATCCGCGACTTCCAGCAAACCCCGCTCAGCGATATCCAGCGCTGGGCCGGGCAGGGCGGGCAGTCGTTGTTCGACAGCATCATCGTGTTCGAAAACCAGCCGGTGGACCGCACCCTGCGCGAGTGGAACGGTGATTCCCTGCGCTTTGAAGACGTCTCCGATTTCGGCCTGACCAGCTTCGCCATGGACCTGATGGTCAGCCTCGATGAAGGGCTGCGCATCGAGTACATGCATCAGCGCGATCAGTTCGATCTGACGACCGTCGAAGTTTTGCGTGGCCACATGGAAAGCCTGATGCAGCGCCTGTGCGACGACGCCGGGCGCGCCGTCGGTGAGCTGGGCCTGCTGACCCTGGACGAAGGCCGGGCGCTGGACGGCGAGCTGCCGGTGGTGGCCGAGGGGGACGAGACGCCGGTGCATGAACTGATCCGTCAGCGTGCACGACTGCAACCGGAGCACACGGCGCTGGTGCTCAGTCATGCCGATTGTGACGCCGAGCACTTGAGCTACGCCGAACTGGACCGACGCTCCGATGCCCTGGCAATACATCTGCTGGAACAAGGCGTGCAGGCCGAAGACGTGATCGGCGTGTTCATGGAGCGCTCGCTGGAGCTGCTGGTGTCGCTGCTGGCGGTGATGAAGTGCGGGGCCGCCTACGTGCCGCTGGACCCGCAATACCCGCAGGAACGCCTGCGCTACATGATGGCCGACAGCGACATGCGCCTGTTGCTGACCCAGGAGCGACTGCGCGATAGCGCGCAACTCAATCCGGGCACGGCGATGGTCGCGGTGGATCGCTTGAACCTCGACGTCGAGGTGCCGGCGCCGCAACGCGCGGTGCACACCGAGCAACTGGCCTACCTGATCTACACCTCGGGCTCCACCGGCAAGCCGAAAAGCGTCGCCGTCGCCCACGGGCCGCTGAGCATGCACGTGCAAGCCATCGCCGAGCTGTACGAGATGGACCCGGGCAATCGCGAACTGCATTTCATGTCGTTCGCCTTCGATGGCGCCCATGAGCGCTGGATCACCGCGCTGATCAGCGGCTCGACCCTGGTGATCCGCGACAACACCTTGTGGACCGCCGAGCAGACCCTGGCAGTGTTGCACCGCCAGCGCATCAGCGTCGCCTGCTTCCCGCCGGCGTACCTGCTGCAACTGGCCGAGCACGCCGAGTTGCAGGGCGGCGATCCGCCGCCGGTGCGCATCTATTGCTTCGGCGGCGATGCGGTGCCGGACGCCACCTTCGAACGGGTCAAGCACACACTCAAGCCGCAATATTTGGTGAACGGCTACGGCCCGACGGAAACCGTGGTCACGCCGCTGCTGTGGAAAATCGCCGCCGACGGCCACTGCCAGGCGATGTATGCGCCGATTGGCCAACGCGTCGGCGCCCGCAGCCTGCACGTGCTGGACATGGACCTCAACCCGTTGCCGGTGGGCATGGTCGGCGAGTTGTACATCGGCGGACGGGGTGTCGCGCGGGGCTACCATCGCCATCCGTGGCAGTCTGCCGAGCGCTTCGTCGCCGACCCGTTCAGCGCCGAGGGCGGGCGCTTGTACCGCACCGGCGACCTGGTGCGCCGTCGCGAAGATGGCGTGTTCGATTACGTCGGGCGTATCGATCATCAGGTCAAGGTGCGCGGCTTCCGCATCGAACTGGGCGAAATCGAAGCGCGCTTGCGCGAGCAGGTCGGGGTCAACGATGCGCTGGTGGTGGTGCGTGACAGCGGGCAGGGGCCGCAATTGATCGGTTATGTGGTGGCGGTTGAAGACGATGGCTTCGGCCCGCGTTGCCAGGCGGCATTGCGCGAAAGCCTGCCCGACTACATGGTGCCGACCCAGGTCGTGGTGCTGCCGCGCTTCCCGCTGACCCCCAACGGCAAGCTCGACCGCAAGGCCTTGCCGGACCCGGCCTTCACCGGTCGCGACTACGTGGCGCCGCGCACGCCGCTGGAATGGGCGTTGGCGGACATCTGGCAGCAGGTGCTGGGCATCGAGAAGGTCGGCATTACCGACAACTTCTTCGAATTGGGCGGTGATTCGCTGCGCACCCTCAAGGTGATCTCGAAAGTCCGTGCCCTGAATGAGCCAGGCTTCCAGCTCAAGCTGCGGGACATGATGGCCAAGCCGACGATTGCCGGGTTGTCCGGTGTCGATGAACAGCCGCTGCGACAGAGTCCGCAACCGCTGTTGCTACTCAACCAGGTGGTAGGCGATCAGCCGCCGCTGTTCTGCCTGCACGCCGGTTTTGGCACAGTGTTCGATTACGAGCCATTGGCCCGGTGCCTGGAGGGCGAGCGCACGGTGTACGGCGTGCAATGCCGGATGCTGCTCGACCGGCAGTGGCACGACACCTCGCTTGCGCAGATGGCCGCCGACTACGTCGAGGCGATCCGCGCCCGGCAACCCCAAGGGCCGTACCACGTGCTGGGCTGGTCGCTGGGCGGGGCGTTGGCGTTGCTGGTGAGTGACCTGTTCGAACGACAGGGCCAGCGTGTGGCATTCGTCGGTCTGGTGGACAGCTTTGTGCCGACCCAGGCCAATGCCGTTGCCAGCCCGGATGAGTGGCGCACGGATCTGGCCGAGTTCCTCGGTGCAACCTTGGGCATGGATGGCGAGGTGATTGCCCGGGTGTTGGGTACCGAGTCGGCAGGGGGGCACGACGCCGTGGCGCGGATCATTCGCGCGGTGATCGACAGCGAAAGCGATCAGGCCAGCGGTTACGCATTGATCGGTGCCGATGAGTTGGCCCAGACGTTCATGGTCAGCACGCGCTTGAAGGCGCTGTCGCGCCAGGTCGAAACCCTGCCGATTGCGCAAGCCGAACTGCATTGCTGGTGGGCCGATGGCAACCCGACGGCCGAACGCGCGACCCTGGAGCGTCAGCAACCACGGCTGCGCAAGGTGCAAACGGTAACGGCCGGCCACTTCGATATCCTGCAGCAGGATGAGTGCCTGGACGCCGTGGTGGCGGCGCTGGGTCGGGAGGTGGTGCCGCAGCTCCAGGGCTTGCCCGCGACAAAAACAGGCTCGCCCTAATGAACGGTCCTCACGGTTCGTTTATTGGGCGAGCCTGTTTATTTTTGGAGACTACCGCCCATGGCACTGCACCCGGACATCGAAGGATTTCTAGAGCTGGCCGAGTTCGGCCGCCTCAGCGGCAAAAGCCAACCCATGCATGAGCTGAGCCCCGGCGAAGCGCGACAGCAGTTCGAACAGACTTCACAGTTGCTCGATGCGGCGCCGACTGGCGCGTTGACGTTGAAGGCGGTCAACATTCCTGCGCGGGACGGGCATGTGCTGAACGCGCGGCTGTACGCCAAACCGCAACCGGACAGCGAACCGCGCCCGGTGTTGCTGTACTTGCATGGCGGCGGTTACGTGGTGGGCAGCCTCGATTCCCACGACACCCTGTGCCGGCGCCTGGCGCTGGCGGGGGAGTTTGCCGTGTTGTCGGCGGATTATCGCCTGGCGCCGGAACACCGTTTTCCCACCGCTTACCAAGATGCCGAGGACGTGACGCGCTGGCTCGCCATCACCGGAGCCAAGGCACTGGGCCTGGACGCGAGTCGTATAGCGCTGGCCGGGGACAGCGTCGGCGGCAGCCTGGTGGCATCGCTGTGCATCGCCATTGCCCAGGACCCATTGGGCTGGCCGCTGGTGCCGCGCCTGCAAGTGTTGCTGTACCCGGTGATTGACGCGGTAAAAAAGCGTCCGTCCGTTGAGCGATTCGCAGAAGGCTATCTGCTGGAAGCCACCACGCTGGAATGGTTTTACCAGCAGTACCAACGCAGCGAGGCCGACCGTGCCGACTGGCGTTTTTCGCCGCTGTACGCCGAGTGCGTGCAACGGCTGACGCCCACCATCCTGTGGCTGGCCGAGTACGATCCATTGCTCGATGAAGGTCTGGCCTGGGCCGAGAAACTGCGGACCGGGGGCCAACCCGTTGTGCTGGAGGTGAAGGCCGGCATGACCCACGACTTTGCGCGCATGGGCGAGATGGTTCAGGAAGTGCCGGGGATGCTGGTGCAACTGGCTGCGCAGATCGGTGAGAGTCTGTCCTGATGTATGGCGTAGTGATCAACTACGCCGTCCCCCTGTGGGAGCGAGCTTGCTCGCGATAGCGGCAGCACATTCAACATTGATGTGTCTGACACACCGCCATCGCGAGCAAGCTCGCTCCCACAGGTTGTTTTGCGCTGACTCGGATAACTAAGGCGGATCAAGCCGATCCAGCGCCCGATTCACCGCCAGTTCCCCCAGCATGATCACCTGCGCAATCCCCAGCAGCGCATTGCGACTCGTCCCCTCCAGATGATCCACCAGATCGTTGGCCATGACATTGGCCGACGCCAGCGATTCGCAGGCGTGCACCAGCAGGGTTTCGGTACTGAGTTCGGGGTTGACGATGAACATGGTGCTGGGTGTGCGCGGTGTGGCCATGATGTTGGCGCCCGGGTTGAGGTAGTGATTGAGCGCGCGTTCGGCGGCTTCGTGGAATTGTTTGGAGTCGGGACTTTCGTTCGGGGAAGCGGGGTCGGTGCCCGGCGGATTTGGAGTCACTTTGAACATGATTTGGGTCCTGTAAGTATGAGCTACCACCGCTTCTCTACTAATAAGAAGGGTGGTAGCTGTGCGCAGGTTAGTAGACCGGGGACCCAAGGAGCCGGCGCGCCCAAGGGCGCCCTGCACACAGCCACCATAAAGTGCAGGGATGGGATACCTGACTGTTTGATGGGCTATGCACCTTGAGTAACCACGGGCTACTAAACCCGATCACTGACAATCAGTGACGGGCTCAAGTTACCGACGACCCCCAAGGCGCACAAGCCGGCGGATTCTGGCGTACCTGTAGGCAACGACGCAAGGCGTTGTGGCTTTCACGAAGTAACCTGTAGGCCGCTTAAACAGGCGCTATCGAGTGGTTTTTAACCTGTTGTCATGCCTTGTCAGAGAGCGTTGGAATCCTCGGAGTCGGCAGGAAGAATCCTACGAGAGTTTGCGGTTGGCCGTCGGAAGTACAGCCCTTACTATCTGACGTTACGCATTGGTCGGTTTGGCAAATGACACTTCATCTTGCGATCGACGACAGCGCCCCCGATACCGATTAGACTGCTACCCATTGACCCCGGAGGCCATTATGAGCGCCGAACTTTCCCCCATCGTTTCAGAGTTTGAGACCAAAGAGCAGGCCGCCAGCTATGACCGTTGGTTCCGCGCCAAGGTGCAAGCTTCGATTGACGACCCGCGCCAGAATGTCCCGCACGATCAGGTGATGGCCGATATGCGAGCCCTCATCGAATCAAAGCGCAACAAGCACGATGCTGGTTGAGTGGCGGCCCGAAGCACGGGCCGAACTCTGGCAAATCCTGAACTACATTGGCGACCGAAACTTCGTAGCGGCCAGCGAGCTATTTCAAGTCATTGAGGCTGCTACATCGGCCCTTCCCGAACATCCCTACCTTTATCGATTCGGTCGAGTACCCGGCACTCGGGAGATTGTCGTGCACCCCAACTACCTGGTGGTTTACCAAGTGATGGATCGAATCGAGATATTGAGCGTGTTGCATGCTCGGCAGGAATATCCCTGATCCATGGACGACGTGTTCGGTCCGTTCACGCATCGGCAGGTGGCTTGCGAGTGGCTCGCCTGTGCAGCGAGCGTGGGCGCATTTGTGTTTCAGCAATGCTCACGGCTGAAGGCATAAACCACAGGCCTCGGGCGCGGGCGGCAGCGGGGCACATCTTCCGCATCCCGCATCGGCTATGTATGATCGGCTTCGGCCCGATGCTGCCCGCCGCTCGCTCCCGTTGGGAAAGGTGAAAACATCTCCTCCTTCTACAAACCTTTTCACCTCTCTTGACGGTCGAGGTTTGGCAATGCGAGCACCAAGGCATCTCGGCTACAGGAGCAGCCATGTTTTCAATCGAGCAAGCCAAGCAAATGGCCAAGCAGTTGCGCGCCTCGCTGGAGGAACGCAATCAAGTGGTGACCCATTCCACCGCGCTGGAGCTGGTCGCGCAGCAACTGGGCTACAAGGACTGGAACACCGCGTCGGCGATGCTTGCCCAGGCTAGTACCCCGTCCACGCCTGCTGCGACTTTCGACAAACCCATTCCAATCCTGCGGATGTTCGACGAAGCCAAGGCGCGCGAGTTCTATCTGGATTTCCTGGGGTTCAGCGTCGAATTCGAGCACCGCTTCGAGGCTGATCTGCCGCTGTACCTGGGCATCAGTCGCGACGGTCTGCAGCTGCACCTTTCCGAACATCATGGCGACGCCAGCCCAGGCTCGACGGTATTCGTGCCGATGAAAAATATCGAACTGCTGCGGGACGAGTTGCTCGGCAAGCGCTATGGCTACGGACGCCCGGATATTGTTCAGCAGGGCTGGGGCAAGGAGTTGCAAGTCTACGACCCGTTCGGTAATCGGATTCGCTTTTGCCAATATTGATCAGACGGTGCGAACCGGGGCGACCCGGTTCGCTTTCAACCACGACGATTTGCCACCAGTATTAAGGATGAACACGGTATGACCACGCAGGACACTTCGCTTCAAGACATCGCCGCGCCTGAAGGCGTTTGTTATGGCTGCGGCAGCCAGAACCCGCACGGGCTGCACATCAAGAGCTTCTGGCATGAAGACGGAGTGCATGTCATGGCGCAGCATATGCCGGATGAAAAGTACTGCGGTTGGCCGGGACTGGTTTACGGCGGTTTGATCGCGATGCTGGTCGATTGCCACTCAAACTGGGCGGCGATGGCTTATCACTACCGGGCAGAACAGCGCGAGGTGGGCAGCCTGCCCCACGTTACATGCGTCACCGGTAACCTGGGCATCAAGTACATCAAGCCCACCCCGATGGGTGTCCCCCTGACACTGCGTGCAAGAGTCGAGGGCGAGGTCGGGCGCAAAAGCCGGGTCATCTGTGAGGTCTTCGCCGGGGATGTCCTGACCGCTGTCGGGGATTCCACGTTTGTCCGCGTCGATACCGAGCAGCTCAGGGCCGACGCGCACGATTGCAAGGTCGACTCCTGAACCCGGCGCAACAAACGCGCATTACCTTTGCGGTTCGTCAGCGAGTCAGCACCGGGCCGCAAGCGGCCCGGTGGGGTATGGCTGTTGATGCAGCCGGCAATCAATACTGCGCGCGCAGGCTCAGGGTCAGGGTGCGCGGGTCGCCGTAGAAGTTGGTGCCCCAGGAGGCATCGACGCGGTCGTAGTACTTGCGGTCGAACAGGTTGTTGGCGGTCAGTGTCGACGACAGGTTTTCGTTGAACTTGTAGCCGACCTGCGCCGTGGCGATGGCAAAGCCACCTTGCTGGAACTTCACGTCACGCTGGTAGTAGGTGTCGCTGACCACACGCACGCCACCGCCGACGCTGAAGTCCTTGAGCGGACCGTCGGTGAACTCGTACTTGTTCCACAGGTTGAAGTTGTGCCTGGGCGTGATGGTGCTGAAGGTCTTGCCTTTGTTGGCCTGATCGCCGTCCAGGAACTTGGTGGAGGTGTAGGCGTAACCGGTGACGATGCTCCAGTTCTCGGTCAGGTTGCCGCTCAACTCGGTTTCCCAACCCTGGCTGCGGGCCTTGCCTTCGGTCATGTAGGCGCCAGAGGTATTGTCGTATTCGGCGCGGTTTTCATCGTAGATGCGAAAGGCGGCGATGCTGGCGTTCAGGCGTCCGTCGTAGAATTCGCGCTTGAGGCCGATCTCGTACTGCTTGCCTTCGCGCGGGCCGACCGGCTGGCCGTCCGTGCCGATTTCGCTCTGGGGTTTGAACACGCCGGTGTAGCTGAAGTAGGTCGACAGTTCCGGGGTGATCTTGCCTATGATGGCGCCGTACGGTACGACTTTGCGGTTGATGCTGGTGTGGGCTTCGCCGAAGTTGTTGAAGAAGGCGTTGGCGTTCTTCGCGTCGCTTTCGTACCAGGTCACACGGCTGCCGCCGATGACGTCGAGCCAGTCGGTGACGTTGAACTTGGCACGGGTGTAGACACCGTACTGGTCGGACTTGGACCAGTTGCCGTTGACGTGCGCATAGTCGTTGTGGGGAATGTCGATGCTGCCCGGATCGAACACGTTGATCGGGAAGTACTCGCCGCCGCCGTAGGTGAAGTCCCTGTCCAGGTGCTGGTACTCGGCGCCCACGGTGAACTCGTGCCGGCGATTGGCGAACTCGAACGGCGTGGTGACGAAGCTGTCGACGCCGATGGTCTTGATGTGGGTGTAGTAGTCGTAGGCCACGGCCCAGCTGTCACCGGTGGCCGGGTCGACCGCGCCGTCGGCCCAGGTAAAGTTACGCTCCGGGGTTTCGGCGTCGCGGTAGGTCAGGGTGGTCTTGAACTGACCGCCGTTGTCCAGTTCGTGGTCGAGTTCAGCGAAGGTTTCCCAGACTTTTTCGTCTAGGGTGTTCCACTTGGCATCGACGAAGGTCGAGCGCGGCACGTTGAGCAATCTGCCGTCGGCGTAGGCCGGCAAGCCGAAGGCCGGGGTAGAGTGGTTCTGCTGGTAAGCGCCGCCGACCGACAGGGTGGTGGTCGGGTCGAGGTCGAACTCCAGGCGGCCGTAGACCATCGGGCGTTCGTTCTGCGCGTAGTTGACGAACGACTTGTTGTTCTCGTAGGCGGTGATGAAGCGACCGCGCACGGTACCCTGGTCGTTCAACGGGCCGGTGACGTCCACCGAAGAGCGGTAGCGATCGTAAGAGCCAGCGGCCAGTTCGCCACCGAGGGCGAATTTGCTCAGGGCACGCTTGCGCACCACGTTGACCGTACCGCCGGGTTCGCCAGCGCCCTGGTACAGGCCCGACGGGCCGCGCAGCACTTCGATGCGGTCATACATCGCGAGGTCGAAACTGGTGGCCATGTCGCCCTGGCCAGTGGGCTGCGAGACGCCGTCGACCTGCACCTGATCGACGAGGAAACCACGCATGTAGATGTCATTGAGGCTGGAGCCGGAGTTGTAGGTCTTGATGGTCACGCCGGTGACCTGACGCAGGGCGTCCTGCAGGCTGTTCAGGTTCTGGTCGTCCATGCGCTGGCGCGTGACGACGGACACCGACTGCGGGATGTCCTTGACCTTGATGTTGCCTTTGCCGATGGTCACTTCATCGCTGGTGTAGGAGTGCGTACCTTCGGTGGTCGGCCCCAACGCCACGCCGGTGATGGACGTCGCACCCAGCTGCAATGTACTGGAGTCACCGACCGCTGGCACCAGCGACACGGTGTTGCCATTCAACTGAAAATTGATGCCGCTCCCCAGCAGCAAGGTTTTCAGTGCCTGTTCCGGTTCCATGTTGCCGGACACCGCCGTGGACTTGATGCCGTTGACCATGTCCTGGCTGTAGAGAATCTGCAGATTGGTTTGCTGGCCCAGTTGGCGCAAAGCACTGGCCAGCGATTGAACCGGCACATTGACGTTCACCGGGGCTGCCTCGACCTGGGACGTACCCAGCAGCAACAGGGTCAGCAGCGCGCCCGGCACGACCGTTCGGAATTTCTTTTGCCGTTCGATGGCTAACGCCAAGGGTGCGCGGGACAGAGTAAGGCTTTGCATTGCTCGAATCGCTCCAGAATGGTGTGTGCAGTTTTTAGTTAATGATAATTATTATTAGACGTACCACTTTGGCTAAACCGGAAAACAAACTTCAAAAAAACAATGATTTGCGCGCGGCAACGACGGTCAGGCGGTTGCGCGCTCGGTGACAACCCGGCCCGATTCCATGCGCACCAGTTGATCGGCCATGTCGAAATAGCGGTCGTCGTGGGAGATGACGATGATGGTTTTGCCCAGGCGTTTGAGGTCCGGTAGCAGCTCGGTGTAGAAGATGCGGCGGAAGGTCGGGTCCTGGTCGGCGGCCCATTCGTCGAACACCAGCACCGGGCGTTCTTCCAGCCAGGCATTGACCAGCGCCAGGCGCTTGCGCTGGCCGGTGGACAGGTCGGTGGTGGTGAAACTGCCGTCCCTGACGCTGACCTTGTGCGCGATCTCCAGCCGTTGCAGGTAGGCGTTGGCATCTTCGGGGATGTGCTGGTCGCCCTGCACCACGTCATCGAACAGGTAGTAGTCGGCAAAAATCGTGGTGAACAACTGGCGGTAGTCGTCGCGATTGTGCGCATCGATGCCTTGGCCGTTGAGCCGGATTTCACCCTGTTGTGGCGCGTAGAGGCCCAGCAGCAACTTGATCAGGGTGGTCTTGCCGCAGCCGTTTTCGCCGACGATGAAAATGATGTCGCCTTGCTCGATGGTCAGGTTCACCGGGCCCAGGCGAAACGCATCGCTGCCCGGTGCGGCGGGGAAGGCGTAGCTGACGTTGTCCAGTTGCAGACGGTTGACCACGGTCGGCGAGGTGCCTTTGTCATTGAGTAGCAGGTGCGGCTCGGGCGAGGAGAACTGGCTCGACAGTTCGGCGATGCGGCGGAAAGCGATGCGCGCCCGGCTTACGATCGGCAAGGTGCTGACCAAGTGCTCGATCGGGCCTTTCATGTACAGCAGCACCAGCACGAAACCGCTCATCACTGCCTGGTCGGCACTGGGCCAGAACGATTGCAGGGCCAGCGCCAGGCCGATGACCACGAAGAACAGCATCGAGCCCAGGGTCTTGGCGATCACGAAGGTGTTGATCGAGCGCACCTGGGTGTTACAGATGAAATCGGCGGTGCCCTGGATGCCCTTGACGAACATGCGCTGGCGGCGCGGGCGGTGGATGCGCAACTCCTTGGCGCCGCCGGCAATAGCGTTGTAGTGCTTTTGCAGTTCGTCTTCGGCGTCGCGGGCGGCCATGAAGCCCCGGATGCCCTTGCCCTGCGCGTAGAACTGGATGCCGGTGCCGATGGCAATCGCCAGCACCATCATCAGGAACATCGGCCACGACAACATCGCCAGGTAGCCCATGCAGCCGAGGGTCACGGTCAGGGAAATCGCCAGCGGCGCGAAGGCGAAGGCGAAGTCGCTGATGGTGTCGACGTCGTGGGTCAGCACCGGGATCAGCCGGTGGCTGCGGTAGCGCTCGATCTGCTCGATGGGCGCCGAGAGTACTTTTTCCCCCAGCGTTTTGCGCAGCCTGGCAATGATGTGCTGGCCGACGTAGTTGGTGCCGATGTCCGAGCAGATCGAACTGCCCAGGGCCAGCAGGCACAGGCCGCCGAACAGCGCGACCACGCCTTGGGTCAGGCCATCCGGCGAGTGCAGCGCGTTGTTGATCGTGGCCAGCAACACCGTCACGCTCAGGCCACCCACCATACCCAGGAGGATCGACAGACTGACGACGAGCCGGAACGGTTTTAGGAGGGTGAACAATTCATGAATTGCACCGCGCGTTGGCTGGGTCATGAGCAGAGGGTTCCTTGGGGCTTGAGGCAGATACCCAGTAGAACGTGCGGTCAGGCGTTTAATTTAGACGGCCACCGACTGGCGGTGGCCGCTGGGGATGCCTTTGATAATGGCAGTCAGAGGTTGGGTGTCAGGTCGCGTACTACACGGAAACCGATCCAGTCACCACGGGTTTGCGGGTCGATGTCATTGCGGTTGCCCGAACGGGAAAACACTGGCGCTTCGCCCCAGTCGTTGCCACGGATGCGCAGGGTGTCGCAGTTCGGTTCGGTCCAGGCGCTGCCGTCGGTGGGCGCGCCGACGTAGTCCGGGTGGTAGCAGTCGGCGATCCATTCGTAGACGTTGCCGTGCATGTCGTACATGCCGAAGGCATTCGCCGGATAGCTGCCCACCGGTGAGGAATAGCTGTAGCCATCGGTAGGGCCATAGGTGTTGGCATGGGTGGCGATGCTGTACTCGGTGCCCGGGTCGAACGGGAAGGGGAACGCTCCCGTTGACCCGGCACGGGCCGCGTACTCGCGCTGGGCCTCGCTGACGATGTGGTAGTGCTGGCCGGTCTTCATCGACAGCCAGGCGACGTAGGCACTGACCTCGGCGAAGTTCATGCACACCGCCGGCTGACGCGGGCCCTGTGGATAACGCGGCTTGCTGTTGATGCACTCGCGGCCGGGGCGGGTGTCGCCATCGGGCAGGGTGATCCTGGTTTCCTTCATGTATTGGGCCCATTCGCCGGCGGTGATCTGGTAGCGGCTCATGGCGAAGGGTTTGTCGAACGTCACCTCATGCATCGGGCCTTCATCAGGCTCGCGGCCGACCTCGTCGTCCGGTGTGCCCATGGTGAAGGTGCCGGCGGGCAGCACGACCATTTCCGGGCAGTTACGGCAATCCTTGAAGACCTTGCCGGGCAATGGCGCGGTGTAGGCCTGGGCGAGGCCGGGCACGGTACTACCGAGCAGTGCCAGCATTATCAGGATGTTTTTCATGCGGGTTCTCACTCAAAGGGGTCGACAGTTCAGAATTTGCTGGCCATTAGCTCCATCAACTTGTCGATGTGCGCTTCGGTATTGAGCAGCCCCGGCGACACACGAATGATCGGCCCGACATCGCGGTCGACGGCATCGCACACCACGCGCTGATCCATCAGGTAGTTGGCGACTTCCTCGCAGTCCCGGTTCTTGATGCGGAAGAAGGTGAAACCGGCGGAATACTCCGGTGATAGCGGTGTGACCAGCTCCACCGACGGGTGTGCCTGCAAGCGTTTCTTCAGGTAGCTGTTGATGGCGTGAATGCGCGTTGCGACCTCGGCCTTGCCCAGCTCCAGGTGCAATTTGAAGGCTTCGGTCAGTGCCCAGCGGTGTTCGAACGAGTGGTAGCCGCCGTAGGTCATCACCGTGGAGAACTGGGTGGCTTCGGAGAAGGTCGGGATGGTCGGGGTCACGTCCTTGAGCTCGTCGGAGCGGGCGCAGATGATCCCGGTGCCCCGTGGGCCGAACATCCATTTGTGGGTGCCGGCAATGAAGAAGTCGCAGTGCATGTCCGGGAAATCGACGTTCTCCACGCCGAAGCCGTGGACGCCATCGATCACGTAAAGGATGCGGTCCTTGTCGGCGCGGCCTCGGTTTTTCTCCTCCACCAGTTTGCCGATTTCGCCGATGGGCAATTTCACGCCGCTGCCGGAGTGCACCCAGGTCATGCCCAGCACCCGGGTTTCAGGGCGGATGTTGCGTTCAATCGCGGCCAGCACTTCGGCGGTCGAGACCTTGTACGGGTCTTCGAACAACTTGATCTTGCGAACCTGGGTGCCGTCCTTCCGGGTGCGGTATTCGAACACGCTGTTGGCGGCGTAGTGCTCGTGTTCGCTGGTGAGGATCTCCTGGTCCGGGCGCACGTGGATGCCGGCGTAGATCATCGCCAGGCCTTCGGTGGTGCTGCCGGTCAGGGCGATCTGCGACGGCTTGGCCTTCAGGTAACGACCGGCCCACACGCGCACCTCTTCCTCGCGGCGTTCGGTTTCGCCGCGATGCCAGTCCATGGCCAGGCCCGGGTTGCGGTCGAGATTGGCGCGGTGCATCTCGATGGCTTCACGCACGGGAAGCGGGTGCGAGGTCACCAGGAAGTTGGCGAAGTGCAGGTAGTTCGGGTCTTGGGTGAACAACTGGCGCAACTGGTCCCATTTGTCCTTGGGCAGTGGCGCGGGGCTGGCGGCCCGTGCCGGCAGGCTCACGGCGGAGGCCAGGGGGATGCCGGCCGCGAGGATGCCGGCCTGCTTGAGGAATGAACGACGGTTGGTCATGGATTCGGTTCGCTTTGGCAATAGATGAAAATCAGTTCTGGACCACAGGCCGGGAGGACTTCTGCACCTGGTCCCAGACCCGCATGAAGTTGCCGCCCCAGAGCTTGGCGATGTCGGCGTCGCTGTAGCCGCGGCTGATCAGTTCGGCGGTCACGTTGCGGGCCTCGCTGACGTCTTTCCAGCCGTCGAGGCCGCCGCCGTCGTTGAAGTCGGAACTGATGCCGACGTGGTCGATGCCGATTTTTTTCACTGTGTAGTCGATTGCATCGCCGTAGTCCTTGAGGGTGGCCTTGGGTTCTTCGTCGAGGATCGAATAGAGCTGGCTGGCGTACTCGCCGAAGCGCTGCTCGGGCCAGACGGTGATCACCGGGTCGCCGGGCATCAGGGCCATCTCCAGACCTTGCAGCGGTTGCAGGTCGAAACGGGCGCGCAGGGCGTTGAGCTTGTCCTGGGTGGCCTGGCTCAGCGGGCGGATGTAGGTCGGGAAGCCGACAATCTGCACCACGCCGCCGCTGTTCTTGATCAGTTGCATTTCCGGGTCGCTGAGGTTGCGCGGGATGTCCACCAGGGCGCGCGGCGCCGAGTGGGAGGCGACCATCGGCGTGCGGCTCAGTTGCGCCACTTGCTCCAGGGCCTTGGTCGACATCTGCGACACATCGATGATCACGCCCAGGTCGTTGAGGCGATGCACCGCTTGCTTGCCGATGTCCGACAGCCCGCCCAAGGCATCCCGCGAATCGTTGAAGAACGGCAGCGGCCGCGACGAATCGGCCCAGGCGTTGTTGCCCACGTAGCTGAAGCCGAACATGCGCATGCCGCGCGCGGCCCACTTGTCCAGGGCGTTGAGATCACTGCCCAGCGGGTAGGCGTTGAGCATGCTGATGAACACCGCGAACTTGCCCTCGCCGTGCAGGCGGCGGAAGTCGTCGGGGGTGTAGGCGATGGCCACTTGATTGGGGAAGTCACGCACCATCGCGCTGATGATCTTGTAGCGGGTTTCCTGCTCAAAGCGGGCTTCGTCGACGAAGCCGGCGGTTGGGCGATGAGGGGCGTTGGGACCGTTCCAGATTTCCGGCCAGCCGAAAATCGTCAGCGCAGCACCGGACAAGCGCCCGCGACCAGTCTTGACCAGGTCGAACTGGCCTTCGCCGTCCTTGTCGACTTCGTTGCCGGCGGTGCCGAAGTCCATGGGCACGGTGATGTGGCTGTCGAACGAGAGGATGCGTTCCTGCAACTGATCGGCCTGTTTCATCACCTTGACCGGGTAGCCGGGGTTATCCCTGAACCCGTAATCCCAGGCCGCGAAGCCTGCCCCCGCGCTGATCGCCAGGGCCAGCGGCAGGCCGATGAAAAGAGCCTTTTTCGAACGTGGTTTTGTCATTGCCGTCTCAGTCAGGTTCGCCGCCCCGGATCAGGCGCAGGGGCCTTTGCTATCTGGGGGGAACGAGTGGCTGGCCATGGAATTTAGGTTGATCCCAAAAGATCGCAGCCTGCGGCAGCTCCTACATTGGATCGGCATAAACCTGTAGGAGCTGCCGAAGGCTGCGATCTTTCAAAGCACCGTAAATTTGTCGGTGCAACAAACGTTCTAGCTTGGATAAAGCCTGCTCCATGGCTGACACAGGTAGGGCAATGACGATTTCTCGACGATGGTTCCTCGCGGGTCTGGCGCTGACCGGTGCCGCCGTGCCGGCGGCGTATTACGGGCATCGCGAATTGACCAGGCCGGACCCGACGATCACCCCCGGCGAAGCCTCGTTCGACGTGGCGGATGTTGCCGGCCAACGCATGGCGGATACCTTGCGCGGGGTCTGGCAGATTCGTTTCGAAGGTCGTGACGCCGGTATCGAAGGTTTGCCGCTCGAAGGCCTCGAAGTGTTTATCGACATCGGCCACAAAGGCCGCGGGGTCGTGGGTTTTCTCGACACCGCCGAGCGTTTGCGCTCCACCGAGGAGCCCCGTTACCGGGTGCTCGGCGATCTGTCCGGGGCTAACCCTAAGCAGCTGGCCTGGCGATTGTTGGGCGCCAGCGGCTGCTGCGATTACGAATTCGACATGACTCTGGACGAGGTCTGGGCCGGTTTCGGTAACGCCGGCAGCGGCAGTCTCAGTGGGCGTGTGCTGGACCTGAACCGGCCGCTGATGCTGACGGCCCAGGACAATCGATTCATTGCAGTCAAACGGGTATTCCCTGAAGCCCGCGAGCGCGCCGGCCTCAATCCGACCTTGCTCGCCTGGCTGGTGTCCCCGGAACATCGGCTGTTTCACCAGCTCTGGCATGCCTCCCGGGACAAGTGGCACAAGCTGTCCGAGGACCAGCGCGGCGCCTTGCGCGGGCTCGGCTGGCAACCCGGGCCCCGGGACCAGGAGCGCGATGCTCGTGGCGAGCGCAAGGATCGCAACGGCTCGGGCGTGGACTTTTTCTTCATGCATCGGCACATGCTCGGCACGGCGCGCTCGATGCAGGACCTGCCGTCCTGGACGCACTTCCCGTTGCCGCAACCGGAGCTGGCGCGGGACCGGCTCGGCTTTGCGCGTTACTTCGACAACCATGACGGCACCGCTTTGCCGCCGACCTGGCTGGCCGAGGACGATGACGAGTACACGCAATGGGTTAGTGACATCAAGACCGGCGAGACGTATCACAGCAATTTCCAGGTCTGGGAATCCCGCTACCGCGACCCCCGTTACCTGTCGACGCTGACCCTCGGCCAGTTCGGCTCGGAGGTCGAACTGGGCCTGCACGACTGGCTGCACATGCGCTGGGCTTCGGTGCCCCGTGATCCGTCGAACGGTCAGCCGGTGCCGTTCGCCCGGGATCCTTCGGACTTTTCCGCACGCTGGTTTGCACCGGAAAACGATTTTCTCGGCGACCCGTTTTCTTCTCATGTCAGCCCGGTGTTCTGGCATTTTCACGGCTGGATCGATGATCGCCTGGAAGACTGGTTCCGCGCCCACGAGCGTTTTCATCCGGGGCAGGTCAGTCGGCTGCAGGTCAACGGCGTGCAATGGTTCGCGCCGGGGCGCTGGGTCGAGATCGATGACCCCTGGCTAGGCCCGAGTACCCACGGTTGCAGCGCCACGCCGGGGTTGCAGGCGGGCAAGTCAGTGGAAATGGACCCGGAAACCATGAAGCTGGCGCTGCGTATCACCTTTGGCGAGGACGAGAAGAAGCTGAAGGACTTGTTCCGCAAGGTGCCGCAGCGGCCGTGGTATGCGCGCAATTTGAAGGCTAGACAGAGCCAGGCTTGATACCGCGTTATCGTTCAATCGCGAGCAAGCTCGCTCCCACAGGTTTTGTGTCATGTTCAAGTCATGCGTCATGCCCCAATCCCTGTGGGAGCGAGCTTGCTCGCGATGGCGTCCTGACAGGCACCACAACTAACGAACCTGCCACCCCCCACCCAACGCCTTGTACAGGGCAATACTCGCCTGCATCCGCGACAGGCGCAGTTGCACGTTCAAATCCTGCGCCGCATACAGCGTGCGCTGGGTTTCCAGCACCGTCAGCAAATCCTCGGCCCCGGCCTGATAACGGCTTTGCGCGATGTTGAACGCGGTCTGCGCCTGGCTCAGTTCTTCACTCTGCCAGCCGCGCTGTGCATCCAGTCCGCGAATGCTGTTGAGGGCTTTTTCGACGTCGGCGAAGCCGTTGATGATCGCGCCGCGATAGGTCTCCAGCAGTTCTTCCTGGCGCGCCGTGGCCTTGTCGCGCTGGGCAGCGAGGCGGCCGTTGTTGAACACCGGCGCGAGCAGCCCGGCGGTGAGGTTGTAGAAGGGGCTGCGCAGAATGTCGTCGGCCCGGTTGGCGCCGGAGCCGATTTCGGCGGTGAGGGTTACGGTCGGCAGCATCGCGGCCCGGGCGACGGTGACGTCGGCCTGGGCGGCGGCCAGTTGCGCCTCGGCCCGGGCAATGTCCGGACGGCGGCTGAGCAACTGACTGGGCACCCCGGCATCAATCGCCGGCCAGGTCAGTTGATCGAAGCGTTCCTGACCCAACGACAGCGCCTGAACCGGGCGGCCGAGCAGGGCGGCGAGGCTGATCCGCGCCTCCTCGGCCTGTTGCCGCACCAGCGGCAGCTGGCGTTGTTGCGCCGCCACCAGGCTTTTTTGCTGCGCCAGTTCCAGGGCCGTGGCCGAACCCGAATCGAAACGGGTTTGCACCAGTTTCAACACGCTTTGGGCATTGGCCAGATTCAATTCGGCGATGCGGCTCTGCTCCTGCAACGACAAGGCTTGCGCGTAGCCGTTGGCCACGCCGCTGAGCAACGTCAGCTCCACCGTGGCCTGATCGAACTCGCTGGCTTGCAGACTGAATTGCGCATTGTCGCGAGTGGCACGCTGGCCACCCCAGAAATCGATTTCGTAGCTGGCAACCAGGTTCGCCGTGAAGTAGTCGACGGCGTCGTTATCGCTGTCGGCATCGAGTTGACTGTAGCCGCTGCCGCGCAGCAGTTTCTGGCGGTTGGCGTTGACCCCGGCCTTGACCTCGGGCAGTTGAGAGCCGCCGGCAATCACCGTGTCGGCCTGGGCCTGGCGCACTCTTGCGATGGCGGCGGCCAGGTCGTAGCTGCCGAGCCGCGCCTGTTCGATCAGGCGACCCAGTTGCGGGCTGCCGAAGCGGTTCCACCATTGCTGGTTATCATGGACAGCGCCTGCGGTGTGCGGCGATTGCCAGGCGGCCGGCGGCTGGATGCCGCTGTCGGGGCGCTGGGCCGGGGTGCCGCAGGCGCCGAGCAACAGGCACAGGGTTAACACGCTGAGTGGCGGCTTCATCAATCGATCATTCACTGGTAAGGGCCGTGACCGGGTCGAGTCGGGCAGCCTTGCGGGCCGGCATGTAGCCGAAAACGACACCGGTGACCAGGGCGCAGCCGAAGGCGCCCAGTACCGCTATCAGGGAGAACGCGACAGCGACTTCGCTGAAAATCAGCACGCCACCGACGATCAGCGCCAGGGCAATCCCGGTGAGGCCACCCACCACCGAGAGCATCACCGCTTCGGTGAGGAACTGGCGCAGGATGTCGCGCTGGCGGGCACCGGTGGCCATGCGGATACCGATCTCGCGGGTGCGTTCGCGCACGGTCATGAGCATGATGTTCATCACGCCGATCCCGCCCACCAGCAGCGAAATCGCCGCAATCGAGCCGAGCATCAGCGACAGGGTGTTTTGCGTGCGCGCCTCGGCCTGGATCATCGCCGCGTTGTTGGTCAGTTCGAAATCGTGCTTGCCGTCGTGCAGGCGCAACATCAGTTGCTCGATGGCTTTTTCGGTTTCCTTGACCTTGCGCGCGTCGGCGGCGGCGATGGCGATGTACTCGGGATTGTGGCTGCCGAACAGGCGCACGCTGGCGGCGGAGTAGGGGATGGCGATGCGGTCGTCGCTGTCGGAGTCGCCGGAGCTGGCGCCTTTTTCCGCGAGTACGCCGACCACCTGAAAAGGGACGTTTTCGATGAGGATGTACTGGCCGATCGGGTTGGCCACGTCCTTGAGCAATTTGCTCCGCACCTTGTGCCCGATCACTGCGACCGCCGCGGCGTTCTGTTCATCGGCGTGGGTGAAGTAGCTGCCTTCGACCACCGGCCAGTTGAAAATGTCCGGGAAGTTGGTGTCGTTGCCACCGACGTAGCTCAAGTGATCAAGGTTGCCAAAGCGCACCCCGGCCTCCTGGCCATTGACCGGCATGATCCGCATCACCTGGGGCAAACTGGCAATCGCCGCGACCTCATCGAGGGTGACGATGCCCATCGGCGTGCGCGGGTTGGGCGCCGAGCCGCTGAGGTAAATGATGTTGGAACCGAATGCGCCCATCTGCGCCATCACCTGGCGCTTGCTGCCTTCGCCGACGGCGAGCATCACCACCACCGAGGCGACGCCGATGATGATCCCGAGCAAGGTCAGCGCGGTGCGGAACTTGTTGATCCACATCACTCGCCACGCCGCGTGCACGGCATCGACCAATTCGCCTTTCCAGGCGCCGGTGGCTTCGGCGCCTTCGCTCAGGCGCTTGCGCAAATCGACGGCTTGCAGGGCGCCTGGGTTGGCCGAGTTTTGCGCGGAGGGATTGTCCAGGGCGCTGTCGCTGATGATCTCGCCGTCGCGAATTTCGATGATGCGTTTGGCCCGGGCTGCCACTTCGCGGTCGTGGGTGATGAGGATCACCACGTGGCCCTGGCTCGCCAGTTCGTCGAGCAGGGCCATGACCTCGGCGCCGCTGTGGCTGTCGAGGGCACCGGTGGGTTCGTCGGCAAGGATGATGTGGCCGCCATTCATCAACGCGCGGGCAATCGACACACGCTGCTGTTGCCCGCCAGAGAGTTGGTGGGGGCGGTTGCCGGTGCGCGAAGCCAGGCCGAGGCGCTCGAGCAGGGCGGCGGCGCGGGCGTGGCGTTCGGCGGCCGGGGTGCCTGCGTAGATCGCCGGCATCTCGACGTTTTCCTGGGCCGAACCGGATGGAATCAGGTGGTAGCCCTGGAACACAAAACCGAAGGCTTCACGGCGCAGCCAGGCCAGTTCGTCACTGTCCAGGGCCGCGACGTTTTCCCCGGCGAAACGGTATTCGCCCGAGGTCGGGCGGTCGAGGCAGCCGAGGATGTTCATCAGCGTCGACTTGCCGGAGCCGGATGCACCGACAATCGCCACGAACTCCCCGGCATGGATCGACAGGTCGATGCCACGCAATACGTGAACTTCAGGCGCGTCGCCACCGCCGTAGGCTTTGCGGATGTCCGAAAGGTCGATCAGGGGCGTGTGCATTCAGCCGCCACTCCCGTCGACCGGGCCGATCAACAGGTGATCGCCTTCCTGCAGGCCGTCGAGGATCTGCACCCGCAGGCGGTCGCTGATGCCGGTGCGCACGTTGCGCTGCTCGATGCTGCCGTTGCTGGCGACCACTTGCGCGGTCTGCCGGTCTGTCTGAGTGCCGGCCTGCAGGGCAGCGATGGGCGCGGTGAGTACGTTCTGCGCCTGATTGGCGACGAAAAATACCTGGGTGGTCATTTCCGCCATCAAGGCGTTGTCGGCGTTGTCGACGTCCAGCAACACGGTGTACAGCACCACGCGGGCACTCCCGCTTTTGCTGGTGCTGGCGGGGCTGCCACCGCCCTGGCTGGTCTGGTCCAGCGGCTTGGGCGGGACGGGCAGGATTTGCCGCACGGTGCTGGTCCAGCGCCGGGTGCCGCCGCTCAGGGTGGTGAACCAGGCGTGCATGCCGGGTTTGACGTGGCCGATGTCCGCCTCCGAGACCTCGGCCCACACGGTCATCGGCGACAGCTTGGCGATGCGCAGGATCAGCGGCGTCTGCTGCTGGGCGTTGAGGGTCTGGCCGACCCGGGCATCCAGCGCCACCACGGTGCCGGTCATTGGTGCATATATGCGCGTGTAGCCGAGCTCCGCCTGATCGCTGCGCAGGCTGGCTTCGGCCTGGCGGATCTGCGCCTGGAACATGTCGACCCGTGCCTGGGTGGCGCGCAGTTCGGCCTGGGCGGTCTGCACGTCTTCTTCACGGGTGGCGCCGCCGGCGGCGAGGTTCTGTTGACGCTGGTACTTCTGCCGGGCCAGGTCGTGTTGCGCCCGCTGTTCCTGCAGTTGCGCCTTGAGATTTTCGACGGAGAAGCGCCCGGCATCGAGTTTGGCCTGTTGCGTGGACGGGTCGATTTCCACCAGCAACTGGCCTTCCTTGACCACATCGCCGACTTCCACGTGGATCTTCTGGATCTGCCCGGAGGCCTGGGCGCCGACGTCGACATAGCGCCGCGGTTGCAGGGTGCCCAATGCGGTGACGCTGCTTTCAATGTCGGCGCGGCTGACCTGGACGGTGACGAGCCCGTCGCGGCCCGGCGGGATGAACTGCCAGGCGGCGACGGCGATGACGGGGATCAGGCAGAGTGCTGCAAACACGACGCGTCGGGTTTGTCGGGAGCGTTTCATTCGGGGTTCCGGCCAAAGGAAATCGGCCCGTCGTTCAGCGGCGCAGAGACGGGAAGCTGTCCTGTAAACGATGAACCGGCCGCAGAATTTAGCCGACAACACAAACCCCTGTAGGAGCGAGCCTGCTCGCGATGGCCGCAAGGACAACGCGTTAAATCAGAAAGTACGCATCATCGTTCACGACCTTCGCGAGCAAGCTCGCTCCTACAGGGATCGAGACAATTTGCCGGGCAAGGCGACGCAGTACTTTAAATCTATATGAGAATTACTATAAATTACGCGACTCGAACTGCCACTATCGTGCCACTGTGTGATTCAGCAGTCGCCGAAACGGCTCAAGGACAGAAACCGCACCCCCGTGCGGACGGGAGTCATGTTGGAAAACTACTATCGCGAACTGGTGTGTTTCCTCAACGCCAGGCTGGGCAACCGTCAGGTGGCCGAAGATGTGGTGCATGACGCTTACCTGCGGGTCCTGGAGCGTTCCAGTGATACGCCGATCGAGCAGCCCCGGGCATTCCTTTATCGCACTGCCCTCAACCTGGTTATCGACGACCATCGACGCAACACCCTGCGTCAGGCCGAACCCCTGGACGTGCTCGATAATGAGGAGCGCTATTTCACCCCTTCGCCGCAAAACGTGCTCGATCATGGCCAGCGTCTGGAAATGCTCCAGAGTGCCCTGGCGGAGTTGCCGAGGCTGTGTCGCGAGAGTTTCCTGCTGCGCAAGATCGAAGGCCTGTCCCATCCGCAGATTGCCGAGCAACTGGGCATTTCCCGGGCAATGGTCGAGAAGCACATTGTCAATGCCATGAAGCATTGCCGTATACGCATGCGACAGTGGGACGCCCAGTGATCCTGCGCGGTTAAATTTTTTTTCACGGTCCTCGTTCCTACTCAACAGACGACCTGTTGTGCGGCCCTTGGCGGGTCAGGTCACTTAGGTTCAATGCCCCGCGTTTGAGGGGAATATCCAGAGGACACTGGAAATGACACAGGCAATTGCTTCGCCCCTCGTTCACGACCTGATCGGTGTCGGTTTCGGCCCGTCGAACCTGGCACTGGCCATCGCGCTGCAAGAGCGCGGGGCGAGCCAGGGCAATCTGGATGTGCTGTTCCTCGACAAGCAGGCCGACTACCGCTGGCACGGCAACACACTGGTGACCCAGAGTGAGTTGCAGATTTCCTTCCTCAAGGACCTGGTGACCTTGCGCAATCCGACCAGCCCTTACTCGTTCGTCAATTACCTCAAGGTCCACGGGCGCCTGGTGGATTTCATCAACCTGGGCACCTTCTATCCGTGCCGCATGGAGTACAACGACTACCTGCGCTGGGTCGCCGGGCAGTTCACCGCGCAAAGCCGCTACGGCGAAGAAGTGCTGACCATCGAGCCGGTGCTGCACAACCATCAGGTCGAGGCGCTGCGGGTGATTTCCCGCGACGCGACAGGGCATCAACAGGTGCGCACCACCCGTTCGGTGGTGGTCAGCGCCGGTGGCACGCCACGCATTCCCGAGGTGTTCAAGGCGTTCAAGGATGATGACCGGGTGTTCCATCACTCCCAGTACCTGGCGCAGATGGCCAAGCAGCCGTGCGTGGACAACCGGCCGATGAGCATCGCGATCATCGGGGGCGGGCAGAGTGCGGCTGAAGCCTTCATCGATTTGAACGACAGCTTCCCGTCGGTGCAGGTGGACATGATCCTGCGCGGCTCGGCACTGAAGCCCGCCGACGACAGTCCCTTCGTCAACGAAGTGTTCTCGCCGGAGTTCACCGACCTGGTGTTCCAGCAGCCAAACAGCGAGCGCGAGCGCCTGGTCAACGAGTACCACAACACCAACTACTCGGTGGTGGACATCGATCTGATCGAGCGCATCTACGGCATCTTCTATCGGCAGAAAGTCTCGGGCATCGCCCGTCATGCGTTCCACACCCTGACCACCCTCTCAAAGGCCACCGCTAACGAACGGGGCATCGAACTGGTGTTGCGCAACAACGCCAGCGGCGAAGTCTCGGTGCGTCACTACGACGCCGTGGTGCTGGCCACCGGTTACGAGCGGCAGATGCACCGCAAGTTGCTGGCGCCACTGGAAGAGTACCTGGGGGATTTCGAGGTTGATCGCAATTACAAACTGATCACCGATGAACGCTGCAAGGCCGGCCTCTATATGCAGGGCTTTTGCCAGGCCAGCCATGGGCTGAGCGACACCTTGCTGTCGATCCTGCCGATCCGTGCCGATGAAATGGACCTGTGTTCACAGGACTACTGTGGGAGCGAGCTTGCTCGCGATGGGGCCATTGAAATCACCAAAATCACTCAATCCTGAACCCTTCCTGAAGAACCCCGCGATTCCCCCTGCAAGGTTTTGTAACGGGTTTACTCTCCAGACATCGGGGCGTAAGCTTCGCGCGTTTTCATCCATTACGGAGACCCACAGTGGGTACTTGTTCGAGTGACAGTTGTCGGCCGGTCTCGGTAACCGGCATTTTCTCGGCAAGATAACGCGCAGTCTCCTGTGCCGTTGTCTCGCCGACAAGCGAGCAGCGGCATCCCGATCATGGCCAGTCCTGGCCGTGTCCCGACGTCCCTCTCATCGACGCTGAACAGTGCGTGGTTTCGACTTTTTTGTCGTGCCGCCGCTCTATCGACACGCCTGTCATTCGTGACCGGCGTGCCAGGCCTTGCTTTGCCGGTTGTTCCGGCGGAAGAGGCGTGGACCTGCCTGCTCGACGGTTTCCCGGCTGACCAAAGGGGCACCAGCCATGAAACTTACCCTCAAGGAACTCTTCGCAGGCTTCCTGCGTAACCGCCACATCGCCCGGCACTTTCGTCGCCTGGCGTTGCTGGAAACCTTCACCGACACCACGGTCAGCCGTGAAGTCCCGCCCACCCTGGCGCAAACCCTGGTGGCCGCTGCCGGCAGCGATACGGGCCAATTGCTCAACACCCTGGGCAGTCACACCGACGGCTTGAGCGAGCTCGAAGCCGATGCCCTGCGCGAGCAGTTCGGCCTCAATGAAGTCGAGCACGAACAGCCGCTGCCGTGGTGGACGCACCTGTGGCACTGCTACAAGAATCCGTTCAACCTGCTGCTGACATTGCTGGCGGTCATCTCCTGGCTGACCGAAGACATGAAAGCCGCCATCGTGATTTTCTCCATGGTGGTGCTCTCGACCTTGCTGCGCTTCTGGCAGGAAACCAAATCCAACCAGGCCGCCGACGCCCTCAAGGCCATGGTCAGCAACACCGCCACGGTGATGCGCCGGGACCTTGAGGACCACAGCGCGCAGCGTATCGAATTGCCGATCAGGCAACTGGTGCCGGGCGATCTGATCGTGCTGTCTGCCGGTGACATGATTCCCGCCGATTGCCGGGTACTCAGCGCCAAGGACCTGTTCGTCAGCCAGGCAGCCATGACCGGTGAATCGATGCCGGTGGAAAAATTTCCCCGTCAGCAGGACCGCGACACACGCAATCCGCTGGACCTGGACAACATCCTGTTCATGGGTACCAACGTGGTGTCCGGCACGGCCATGGCGGTGATTCTCACCACCGGCAACAGCACCTATTTCGGTGCCCTGGCCCAGCGCGTGGGTGCAACCGACCGGGCGCCGACTTCGTTCCAGACCGGGGTCAACAAAGTCAGCTGGCTGCTGATCCGCTTCATGTTCGTGATGGCGCCGCTGGTGTTGTTCATCAACGGTTTCACCAAGGGCGACTGGACCGAAGCGCTGCTGTTCGCGCTGTCGATTGCCGTGGGCCTGACCCCGGAAATGCTGCCGATGATCGTCACCTCGACCCTGGCCAAGGGCGCGGTGTTCCTGTCGCGCAAGAAAGTCATCGTCAAACGCCTCGATGCGATCCAGAACTTCGGTGCCATGGACGTGCTGTGCACCGACAAGACCGGCACCCTGACCCAGGACAAGATCTTCCTGGCGCGTAACGTCGATGTCTGGGGCAACGACTCGGATGACGTGCTGGAAATGGCCTACCTCAACAGCTACTACCAGACCGGCCTGAAAAACCTGCTGGATGTGGCGGTACTCGAACATGTCGAGATCCATCGTGAGTTGAAAGTCGGCACGGCGTTTCGCAAGGTCGACGAAATTCCGTTCGACTTCACCCGCCGGCGTATGTCGGTGGTGGTCGCCGAGCGCGATCAACCGCACCTGCTGATCTGCAAGGGCGCGGTGGAAGAGGTGCTGGCGGTCTGCTCGCGGGTGCGCCATGGCGAAGTCGATGAAGTATTGACTGAAGAGTTGCTGGCGCGAATCCGTCAGGTCACGGCCGCATTCAACGCCGAAGGCTTGCGGGTGGTTGCGGTAGCGGCACGGCAGATGATCGAAGGGCGCGACACCTACAGCCTGGCCGATGAACAGGCACTGACGCTGATCGGTTACGTGGCGTTTCTCGATCCGCCGAAAGAAAGCACTGCCCCGGCCATCAAGGCCCTGGCCGCCCATGGCGTGGCGGTGAAAGTGCTGACCGGCGACAACGAACTGGTGACGGCGAAGATCTGCCGCGAAGTCGGCCTGGAACAGCAAGGCCTGCTGATGGGCAACGACATCGAGCGCATGAGCGATGCCGAACTGGCGAAAGCCGTGGAGACCACCAACGTCTTCGCCAAACTGACCCCGTCGCACAAGGAACGCATCGTCCGTCTGCTCAAAGGCAACGGCCATGTGGTCGGTTTCATGGGCGACGGTATCAACGACGCCCCGGCCCTGCGCACCGCCGACATCGGTATTTCCGTGGACAGTGCCGTGGACATTGCCAAGGAAGCGGCCGACATCATCCTCCTGGAAAAGAGCCTGATGGTGCTGGAGGAGGGCGTGCTGGAAGGCCGCCGCACCTTCGCCAACATGCTCAAGTACATCAAGATGACCGCCAGTTCGAACTTCGGCAACGTGTTCTCGGTGCTGGTGGCCAGTGCGTTCATCCCGTTCCTGCCGATGCTGCCGATGCATCTGCTGGTGCAGAACCTGCTCTATGACATTTCGCAGATCGCCATCCCGTTCGATAACGTCGATGACGAAATGCTCAAGCAACCGCAGCGCTGGCAGCCGGGCGACGTCGGACGCTTCATGCTGTTTTTCGGGCCGATCAGTTCGATCTTCGACATCACCACGTTCGCCTTGATGTGGTACGTGTTCGATGCCAACACCCCGGATCACCAGACCCTGTTCCAGTCCGGCTGGTTCGTGGTCGGGCTGCTGACCCAGACACTGATCGTGCACATGATCCGCACGCCGAAGATCCCGTTTCTGCAAAGCCGCGCGGCCATGCCGTTGCTGGTGATGACCGGGCTGATCATGGCCGTGGGGATTTTCCTGCCGATGGGACCGCTGGCGCATTACTTCAAATTGCAGGCGTTGCCGTCGCTGTACTTCGTGTTCCTGCCGGTGATCCTGCTGGCGTACATGGCGCTGACCCAGGCGGTGAAGGGGTTCTACATTCGCCGGTTTGGCTGGCAATAAAGCCGCGAGGCTGGCCAATCAACGCAACCCCTGTGGGAGCGAGCTTGCTCGCGATGACTGAGTGTCAGTCGATATCCATGTCAACTGATACACCGCTATCGCGAGCAAGCTCGCTCCCACAGGGGATCGTGTGTTTTTCAAAGGATTCATCATGCAAGCCATCAACAACCTCAACCTGGCCTCCCTGCTCGACACCCTGGTCAGCCTCAGCGCGGCGTTCATCCTCGGTGGCCTGATCGGTTTCGAGCGCCAGTACCGGCAACGCACCGCCGGCCTGCGCACCAACGTACTGGTGGCGGTGGGCGCGGCGATTTTCGTCGACATGGCCAACCGTCTCGCCGGTGCCGAAGGCGCCGTGCGGGTCGTAGCCTACGTGGTTTCCGGCATCGGCTTTCTCGGCGCCGGGGTGATCATGCGCGAAGAGGGCAACGTGCGCGGCCTTAATACTGCCGCCACGCTCTGGACCTCGGCGGCAGTCGGTGCCTGCGCCGGTGCCGACCTGCTGGCCGAAGCGTTGCTCGGCACTTTGTTTGTGCTCGCGGCCAACACCTTGCTGCGGCCGATCGTCAACAACATCAACCGTCAGCCGCTGGATGTGATTTCGGCGGAAGTCACCAATATCGTCTATGTCATTGCCCGGCGTACGCAGCAGAAAACCGTGCTGGCCTTGCTCGAAGCTGAGCTTGCGCGCTGCAACTATCCGGCCAGCGATGTCGATGTGCATGCCTTCGGCACGGATGAAATTGAAATCGAAGCCACTCTGGCCACCACCTCGGTCGATGGTGATGAACTGGATGCGCTGGTGGCACGGATTTCGACGTCGAGCCTGGTGGTGCAGGCGTTCTGGAGTCCGAGTACCACGGAGTAAAGGCCAAGGTTTCCCGGGCAAGAGTCAGATTAACCGGCATTTATTTAGGAATATTCCTACATAAACCCAGGAAGGTCTTCCGTAGGCTTTGCGACCTCTTGAAACCGACATCCTTTTGGAGGTCACCTTGCCGAACAAATCCTTGCGCATCCTGATCGCCGATGCGCAGCACTTCAACCGACTGAGGATCGAGCGGCTGTTCAACCAGCTCGGCTACTTTCGGGTGGCACCGGTGCAGAGCCTCGACGAGCTCCTTCCACTGGTGGAGTACGGTTGCGAGCCTCTGGATCTGGTGCTCGTCAATGGGGCGATGGCCAGCGGAGCGCTGGACCTGGTCAATTTCTTTGCCGACAACCCGCAGGTTCATCACGCCTTTATCTTCAATGAACAGCAGGTGCCGTTGCCGCCAGTCGCGGGCAATGTCCAGGTCAGCCAGGCCGCTCTGCCGGACCTGGCGTCCATTACGCAGTTGATGAGCGCCGTCGATCGTCGGCTACCGTTCGTCGGAACTGTCATTTCTGTCAGGTAGTTCTTTTCAGCCTTCCATGCAAAAGTCTATGCGCAGCGTTGTGCCCAACCGCTGCGGTGCCTGGAGGGCATTTTTTTGCCCGATCGTGTTGTTTTGCACGGGAGTTGTCATGAAGTCAGCACTGATTGTGGAAGATCATCCGGTGGTTCGCTCCATGATCAAACTCGTACTCAAGGGCGAAGGATTCAAGCGGATTTACGAGGCCTCCCGAGGCGATGAGGTCTTGTCGTTGATCCGGGAGCATCAACCGGATGTCGTGCTGCTTGATCTGGGCCTTCCGGGTGTGGCGGGGCTTGAGGTGATGGACCGTATCAAGGCCGAAAACACGCGATGTCGCGTGGTGGTGTTCACCTCGCTGGAGGCCCAGTTCTATCAGGACCGCTGCATGCGTGCCGGGGCTGTTGCTTACGTGTCCAAGAGCAAGGACCTGGATGACTTGAAGGCGGCGGTGAATTCCGTGATGGCCGGCTACACCTATTTCGCCCAGATCCCCTCGAGTTCCGTGTCGATGGGGGAGTTGCAACGCAGTGAAAAGCAGTTGATCGACAGGCTCTCCAATCGTGAGTTGACCATTCTGCAGTACCTGGCCCGGGGTTCGAAAAACCTGGAAATTGCCGAGATCATGCACCTGAGCTACAAGACCGTCAGCACCTACAAGACCCGACTCACCCTCAAGCTCAACGTGAGCTCGTCGGTGCACTTGAGGGATTTCGCCCTGCGCAATCATCTGATCTGAATGAACGCACTCCGACGACTGGCAGGCGGGGTGCTGATTGGCCTTCTTCTCTGGGCATCGACGGTCTGTGCCCAGCAGTCGTTGACCCTGTTGGGACGCTCGAGTGCCGAAGGCCTGAGCGTCAGGTGGACGGAAACCGAGTTGCGCTGGCTGCAGCAAAAGGGCCGATTGGTACTGGCTGTCTCGGCGCCGGACTATCCCCCCTTCGAGTTCAACACGGCGGGCAGGGTGTTCGAAGGCGTGACCGCCGATTACGCCGGATTGCTCGAACAATTGTTGAACGTCGTCATCGAGGTTCAACGTTATCCGTCGCGGGCCGCCGCGGTGCAGGCCATCAAGGAAGGGCAGGCAGACCTGCTGGGGACGGCCAATCGATTTGAAGCCGAAGATCCACAGCTACAGATGTCCAGCGCCTACGCGGTCGATCAACCGGTGCTGGTCACCCGCACCGATTTCCCTCCGGTGCTCGACCCGACACTGGCCGGCAAGCGGCTGGTGATGCTGTATCACTACTTGCCCGAATACAGCGTGCAACAGTTCTATTCCAAAGCGCAGGTCCAACTGTTTCCCTCGACACTGGCGGCGATGGGCGCCGTGGCGTTCGGCCAGGCCGATGTCTATCTGGGCGATGCGATCAATGCCCATTATCTGATCAGCAAGAATTACCTGAACAACGTGCAACTGACGGACTTCTCGCCCATGGAGTCCGGGCGTTTTGCCTTTGCGATGGCCCGCGACAACGTTTCGCTATTGCGTGTCGTCAACAAGGCGCTGGCGGTCATCACCACCAATAAACAAATGAACATCCTGCGTCGTTGGGGAGCAAACGGGGTGTCTATCCCCGGCACCCAGTCATTGCAATTGAGCGTGGCCGAACAGCACTGGCTTGAACGCCACCCGCGGGTAAGGGTCGCGATCAACGAAAATATCCCGCCGATTTCATTTATCGACAGCGAAGGCAAGTTTCGCGGTATCGGCGTCGATGTGCTGGCGAAAATCAGTTTGCGCACCGGACTGCAATTTGACATCCGGGGCATGAAGTCGGTGGCCGAGATGATGACCGGCATCACCAGCGGGCAGATCGATGTGCTGGCCGGTATCGGCCTCAGTTCCCAGCGTGAAGATCAACTGCTGTTCACCCGGTCGTTCCTGAGCAGCCCTTCGGTACTGGTGACCCATGTGGACACGGACAGCCCCAGGACGCTGGATGACATGGCGGGAAAAACCTTGGCGCTGACCCAAGGCAACATTGCCGGCGAGTACATTCGCCAGCATTACCCGTTGATCCAGCTGGTGGATGCGCCACTGTCGACGGACGCCATGGAAATGGTCGCCCAGGGCGAGGTCCAGGGTGGCATCAACTCGTTGATCAGCGCCCGTTACCTGATTTCCCGGCAGTATCGCGATCGTCTGCAAGTGACCAGCACCGTGGGCACCGACCCCGCCCGAAGCACACTGGCAACCAGTCGCGAGGCCACCGAGCTGCATTCGATTCTGGATAAGGCGCTACTGAGTATCCCCCCCGAAGAAATTGACGAGCTGACCCAACCCTGGCGCTATGACTCGATGGTCGAGCAGAGTTACTGGCTGCGACACCGGCAGGCGATCGTGCAGGCGTTTGCGGTGGCGGGTGTCTTGCTGTTGCTCGCGTTGGCCGGGATCGTCTGGCAGCGGCGGCAGATTCGCCAGCGTCAGCAATTGCTCGGGCAATTGCAGGAAGCCAAGGACGCGGCGGACGACGCCAACCGGGCCAAGACCACGTTCCTGGCCACCATGAGCCATGAAATCCGCACGCCGATGAACGCATTGATCGGCATGCTCGAACTGGCGCTGAAACGGGCCGACGAAGGGGTGACCGACCGCGCCGCCATCGAGGTGGCGTCCAACGCCGGGCAGCAGTTGCTGGATTTGATCGGCGACATTCTGGATGTCGCCCGGATCGAATCCGGGCATTTGTCGCTGGCGCCGGAGCGGGTCAATCTGCACGCGCTGGTGACGTCGGTCTGCCGGGTTTTCGAAGGGTTGGCGATACAGAAGAATCTGCAGTGGCGGGTCGAACTCGACGAACACAGTGACTGTGACGTGATGCTCGACCCCACGCGCTTCAAACAGGTGCTGTCCAATCTGCTGAGTAACGCGATCAAGTTCACCCGGGAAGGCCAGGTGAGCCTGACGCTGCGGGTGCAGCCTCAAGCCTCGGCGCACCTTGCCGTCAGCGTACGTATCGAAGACAGCGGCATCGGCATCAGCGCATTCGACCAGCAACGCCTGTTCAGCCCGTTCGTGCAGGCGGACAACAGCCAGCAGAGCGCCCGGCAAGGTTCCGGCCTGGGCCTGGTGATCAGTCGTACCTTGTGCGAAACGATGGGCGGCCAGTTGCAGCTCGACAGTGAGCTGGGGCGCGGGACGCAGGTGGACATCAGTCTGGTGCTGCCCGCCCTGCAAGCGTTGCCCGCGGGGGAGATGCCCCAGGATCCGGCGCAGCTCACCACCCGGGCATTGTCGATTCTGGTGGTCGACGATTATCCGGCCAATCGCCTGTTGCTCTCGCGGCAGTTGAGCTACCTCGGCCACCGTGTGGTGCTGGCTGAAGATGGGGCACAGGGGCTTGAGCAGTGGCACGGACATGGGTTCGATCTGGTCATCACTGACTGCAACATGCCGGTGCTCAGCGGTTATGAATTGGCGGGCGCGATACGTGAGCAAGAGCGGGTGCAGGGGTTGTCGCCGACGCTGATTCTGGGTTTTACCGCCAATGCGCAGGCCGAGGAGAAGGCCAGATGTCAGGCGGCGGGCATGGACGATTGCCTGTTCAAGCCCATTCGCCTGGTGGATTTGCAGGCGTGGCTCGCCCAGCGGTTTTCCAGCGCACCCTCAACGGTAATCGACGATCCAGGCGTCGCCGAATTCGATTTGAGCGGGCTGGAGCGCTTTGCGGATGCGGACCGTGAGCTGATCGATCAACTGTTGCTCGATCTGGCGCTGAGCAACCGCGAGGATCGCGTGCATTTACTGGCCTTGCATGCCGGAGGCAATCGCCCGGGCTTGCAGGAACTGGCACACCGGATCAAGGGCGGGGCGCTGATGGTGCGAGCGCTCGCCCTGGTCGAGTGTTGCGAACAACTGGAGCAGGCGTGCAATGACGGCCGCGCAGCAATGATCGACGACGCCGTCGACCGGTTGCAGCAGGCCATGGCCCGCCTGGACCGGCGTCTGGAGCAGGATTGAGGCTCAATCCCAGTTCGGTGCTATGCCTTTCGGGCTGGTCAAGCGGTGGCCGCGATCCAGCGTTGCGATCAACGCCATGTCGGCTTCGCTCAAGGCCAGTTCGCGAGCCTTCAAATTGCTTTCAAGGTTGGCCCGGCGCGTGGAAGACGGGATCACCGCGTAACCCGATTGCATGGCCCAGGCCAGGGTGACCTGAGCCGGTGTCGCTTGCAGTCGTTCGGCGATCTGCTGGATGAGCGGGTCCTTGAGGACTTCACCGTATGCCAGGGTCATGTACGAGGTGATGCCGATGCCCTGGCTCTGCGCAAACGCGACGACGTTACGGTTTTGCAGGTACGGGTGCAGTTCGATCTGCTGGGTGGCGATGTGCTCGGCACCGATGGCCGCAATCGCTTGCTGCATCAGGTCGATGGTGAAGTTGGACACGCCGATCTGCCGGGTCAGGCCCAGGCGCTTGGCTTCAAGCAGGGTGCCCATGAATTCTTCGACCGGCACTTGATCGTCCGGTGACGGCCAGTGGATCAGGGTCAGGTCCAGGTAATCGGTCTGCAGTTTGCGCAGACTCTCCTTCAGGCTGTCGATCAGACGATCACCGGCCAGGTTGGCGACCCAGATCTTGCTGGTGATGAACAGTTCTTCCCGGGCGATGCCGCTGGCAGCGATGGCTTCGCCGACGTCGGCTTCGTTCTCGTAGATTTGTGCGGTATCGATCACCCGGTAGCCGAGCGCCAGGGCGGTGCTCACCGAATCGATGACCACCTGGCCTTGCAAGCGAAACGTACCCAGGCCGAAGGCGGGAATAGACATTGAGGACTCCAGAGGTTGCAGTGGGAATGGGCGGCAGTATCCGCGCCTGCATCCGTGAGAAAAACCGCTGGAGCGGCAAAGCAATGTTTACCGCAAGTCATGAATTGGGGGCAGGAAGATGTGTTGATGGTGTCTGGTCCGACGCCATCGCGAGCAAGCTCGCTCCCACATTGGATCTATTTGCACCACAAATCCCCTGTGGGAGCGAGCTTGCTCGCGATAGCCATCACTCGGTCCAAAGCCTTACCCCCGACCCTAAGCAATATCACTACGACTGAACTCCTCCCCGAGAAAATCGATCAACGTGCGCACCGAGGGCAGCAAACCCCGGCGTGAGGGGAAGATCGCATGGATGACACCGCTTTTCGGTGTCCAGCCCGGCACCAGTTCCACCAGTTGCCCGGCAGCGATTTCATCGCGCACCACCACGCTGGGCAGGTGCACGATGCCAATCCCGGCAACCGCCGCATGGCGCAAGGCCAACAGGTCATCGGTGACCATCCGCGGTGCATGCCGGATCACCGCGGTGCTGCCGTCGGCACCGAACAGTTCCCACTGATATTCGCGCTGCGCCGCGCCCCAGTGCAGGCTCGGCAAACCGCTGAGGTCGGCCGGGGAGGCCGGAGTCGACAGGCGCGATAAAAAGGCCGGGCTGCCGACCACGCTCTGGGTGCTGTTGCCCAGCACTTTCATCACCATGTCGGTGTTCTCCAGCGGCGGAAAGCGTACCCGCAGGGCAATGTCGAAGCCTTCGTGAATCAGGTCGACCCGGCGGTTAGTGCTCTCGATGAACAACTCCACCAACGGGTACTTGAGCATGTAGCGGGTCAGCATCGGCCCGACCCAGGAATTGAGCAGCGCCGTCGGGCAACTGACGCGCACCAGGCCCTGGGGCTCGGAGCGGTTGCGCTCGATCAGTTCGGCGGCACTTTCCGCTTCCACGCGCATGGCCAGGCAGCGCTGGTAATAGGCCTGGCCGATTTCCGTCAATGAACAATGCCGACTGGTGCGGTGCAGCAGGCGTACACCAAGGCGCTCTTCAAGCTCGGCGATGCGTCGGCTGAGCTTGGACTTGGGCATGTCCAGTGCCCGGCCGGCCGCGGCAAAACCGTGATGCTCCACCACCTGGGTGAAGTAGTAGAGGGTGTTGAGGTCTTCCACCATCGTTCTCCAAATAGAACGCTAAAGCTGATTTTTGCAGTCTAGCGCAGCAAAGGTCACGGTTTTAAGCTTTGTCCATGGCTTCACTCACCTCATCAGGAGACTCCATGAAAAACATCATCGGTATCTACACCAGTCCACGGACCCATTGGGTTGGCGACGGTTTTCCGGTTCGCACGCTGTTTTCCTACGACAACCTGGGCAAGCACATCAGCCCGTTCCTGATGCTGGATCACGCCGGCCCCGCTGAATTCACCCCGACCAGCGAGCGACGTGGTGTTGGTCAGCATCCTCATCGTGGCTTCGAAACCGTGACTATCGTTTACAAGGGCGAACTGGAGCACCGGGACTCCACCGGCAGCGGCGGCAAGATCGGCCCCGGCGATGTGCAATGGATGACCGCGGCCTCGGGGATCCTGCATGAAGAGTTTCACTCCGAAGGTTTCGCCAAAAGCGGTGGCACCCTGGAGATGGTGCAACTGTGGGTCAACCTGCCGGCCAGGGACAAAATGGCCGACCCCGGCTACCAGACGATTCTCGACGGCGACATCCCGAGCATCGCCCTGAAGGACAGCGCCGGCAGCCTGCGCCTGATCGCCGGTGAGTTCGACGGTCACAAGGGGCCGGCGCGCACCTTCACCCCGGTCGACGTGTGGGACATTCGTTTGAATGCCGGCAAGTTGCTCACCCTGGATCTGCATGAAGGGCGCAACACCGCACTGGTGGTTTTGCGTGGCACGGTTCAGGTCAATGGCCTGGAGTCGGTGCGCCAGGGGCAACTGGCCCTGTTCGATCGCAAGGGCGATCAGATGAGCCTCCAAGCCAGCGAAAATGCGGTGGTGCTGTTGCTCAGCGGCGAGCCGATCGACGAGCCGATCGTCGGTCACGGGCCGTTCGTGATGAACACCGAGCAAGAAATCCACCAGGCCTTCGCCGACTTCCAGTCCGGTCGCTTCGGCCGGATGCACGCTTAATTCGCAGCGCTTCAACACCCGACTCTACACAGGATGAGTAGGCCGGTTTTCAGGCCAGGGATGGCTGTTGCCCAAAAGAAAGAGGAAACGCACATGAACACTGTCTACGCGGCCAACTTCAACGGCCAGAAACCGACCATCGACCCCAACGACAGCGCGATGCTGTTGATCGACCATCAGAGCGGACTGTTCCAGATCGTCAAGGACATGGACGTGCCCCAACTGCGCGCCAACGCCATTGCCCTGGCCAAGGCTGCAACGTTGCTGAAAATGCCGGTGATCACCACTGCCTCGGTTCCGCAAGGACCGAACGGGCCGTTGATCCCGGAAATCCACGAGGCCGCACCCCATGCGCAATACGTGGCGCGCAAAGGTGAAATCAATGCCTGGGACAACCCGGAGTTTCACGCGGCGGTCGAAGCCACCGGCAAGAAAACCCTGGTGATCGCCGGCACCTTGACCAGCGTGTGCCTGGCGTTCCCGTCCATCGCCGCCGTGCATGAAGGCTACAAGGTGTTCGCGGTAGTCGACGCCTCCGGCAACCACTCGAAACTGGCCACTGATCTGACTGTTGCCCGTTTGGCCCAGGCCGGGGTGGTGCCGATCGACATCATGGCTACGCTCTCTGAGCTGCAAGGCTCGTGGAACCGCCCGGATGCCGAGCAGTGGGCCGCTGTCTACGCCCAGGCCATGCCGCATTATCAATTGCTGATCGAGAGTTACCTCAAGGCCCAGCAAGTGGCGAACGAACACGAGGTGCTGGACTCCCGGCGCTGACCGGTTACCCCACGCCGATACCACTCGGCATCGATAACATGCGAGGACTACTGCAATGACCACTTCCTACAAGCGTCTCGACAAGGACAACGCCGCGGTTTTGATGGTTGACCATCAAGCGGGACTGTTGTCACTGGTGCGCGACATCGATCCGGATCGTTTCAAGAACAACGTACTGGCCCTGGCCGACCTAGCCAAGTACTTCAAGCTGCCGACCATCCTCACCACCAGTTTCGAAACCGGTCCCAACGGCCCGCTGGTGCCCGAGCTCAAGGCACTCTTTCCGGACGCGCCGTACATCGCTCGCCCGGGCCAGATCAACGCCTGGGACAACGAGGATTTCGTCAAGGCAATCAAGGCCACCGGCAAGAAACAGCTGATCATCGCCGGTGTGGTGACCGAGGTGTGCGTGGCATTTCCGGCACTGTCGGCCCTGGCCGAAGGCTTTGATGTGTTCGTGGTCACCGACGCGTCCGGCACCTTCAACGAACTGACCCGCGAATCGGCGTGGAGCCGTATGACCGCCCAGGGCGCGCAATTGATGACCTGGTTCGGCCTGGCCTGTGAACTGCACCGCGACTGGCGCAACGATATCGAAGGGCTGGCCACGCTGTTCTCCAACCATATTCCGGATTACCGCAATTTGATGACCAGTTACAGCGCGCTGACCAACAGCAAATAACTTCGGCATCACTCATCCCACCCTGTGGGAGCGAGCTTGCTCGCGATGGCGGTAAAACAGTCACTGATGTTCTGACTGTCCGCCGCTATCGCGAGCAAGCTCGCTCCCACATTTGTTTTTATGGCGATTGCAGAATCCAGCCAAATCAATTGCTCCTACACTATGGCCAATCCATGCGATCTTCGCGTTATTGGCCCTGGCTGGAGTTGCTTGATGCTGTCTTTCCTCACCGAACACCCATTGATCTGCGCCATGGTGCTGATCCTGATCGACCTCGGGTTGTGGCGTTTGATCGGTGACAACCGCAACCCTTGGAAGCTGCTGTTGCGGGTCACGATTTTCGCGCTATACAGCCTCCTGCTGTTCAACGAAGGCCTGAACCCGATGGAGCCGCCGCCCTGGGCCGACAACGTACCGTTGCATCTGGCGGCCACCGGGTTGCAGATCGGCTGGTGGCTGTTTGGTGCGCGGATGCTGACGGTGCTGATCGGCGCAGCGATGATGCAACGAGTCGGGCATACCGGGCGGTTGCTCCAGGATTTGCTCGGTGCGGTGATTTTCCTGATCGCGATCATTGCCGCCCTGGCCTATGTACTCGATCTGCCGGTCAAGGGCGTGCTGGCGACGTCCGGTGCGTTGGCGATCATTGTCGGTCTGGCCTTGCAAAGTACTCTCAGTGACGTGTTTTCCGGGATCGTCCTGAACACCACCAAGCCCTATCAACTGGATGACTACATCTCCATCGATGGCATGGAAGGCCGGGTCACCGACATCGACTGGCGTGCCACACGCCTGCAGACCTCCCAGGGTTGCATGGCGGTGATTCCCAACTCCCTGGCAGCCAAGGCCAAGATCATCAACTTCAGTCGGCCGAACGACATGTTCGGTATTTCGGTATCCCTGGAAGTGAGCCCCCACGCGAGGCCGAACACGGTAATCGACGCGTTGGAGCGGGCCATGCAAGGTTGCCGTGCGCTGCTGGATACACCGTCGCCAAGCGTTGGCCTGAAAAATGCCAGCAACACCGGAGCGGTCTACGAAATCAGCGGCTTTGTTGCGTCGATGGATGAGAAACGCTCAGTGCGCAATCAGCTGTACGACCTGGCCTATCGGCACTTGCAGGCATCCGGGGTCAATTTGTTGTCGAGCGTGGAACCCAACCCGCCGATCAACTTGACACGGCAACGGGCATTACTGGATAGCTCGCCGATTTTCTCCACCTTGCGTCAGGAAGAGAAAGACACGTTCAGCCATAACATGACCCTGCAAACCTTCCGCGCCGGGGAGTCGATCCTGGAAGCGGGGGAGGTCAGCGATCACTTGTTCATCATTGAGTCCGGCGTGGTCTCGGTGACGTTGTTGCGCCACGGAGCGCCATTCGAATCCGGCCGCATGGGGCCAGGGGAGGTGATCGGCGAAGCGGGTGTTCTGACTGACAGCGCGCTGCCTGCGCGGTTTATCGCCAAGACATTCTGTGGCCTGTACCGCATCGAAAAGTCATACCTCAAGCCGTGCCTGGATGCCCGTCACGACATCAACGATGCGATGAAAGCCTTGCTCGATTACCGGCTGCACAAGGCGAAAACCCTGACCCAGGAGCTGCCGGTGGCGGTGGAGAAAAAGGGCTTTTTGCGGTGGTTGCGCAATCGGGTTTGAATGGCCGCTGCGCGGATCGTCGGATCGCCGCCCGGAGCAAGCTCGTTCCCACAGGGAAATGCGGTCAAATGTGGGAGCGAGCTTGCTCGCGATGACGGCAGTGAACTCACCAAAAGTGAAGAGCGAAACCCATCACACCCACGCCAATGGCCTCCTCGACTTCTGAAAAATTGGCTATTTGTGTAGACCGGTCGTGGGACTAACGTAGTGACACACCCACTTGCCCTGGAGCACGCCATGCAATCCCGTATCGATTTCTACACTGCCTCCCCTGATGCCCTCAAAGCGATGATCGCCCTGGAAACAGCGGTATCGAAGCTGCCGCTGGAAAAAAACCTGATCGAACTGGTCAAGCTGCGCACCTCGCAAATCAACGGCTGCGCCTTCTGCCTGGACATGCACAGCGCCGATGCACGCAAGGGTGGTGAGTCCGAACGTCGCCTGGCGACACTGTCGGCCTGGCGGGAAACGCCATTCTTCACCGAGCGTGAACGCGCCGCACTGGCCTGGACCGAATCCCTGACCCTGATCAGCCAGACCCATGCCCCGGACGAAGACTATGAACTGGCTACCGCGCAGTTCGATGCCAAGGAAATGGTCGACCTGACTGTCGCCATCACCACCATCAACGCCTGGAATCGCCTGGCCATCGGCTTCCGCAAAATGCCTCAGGCCTGACCTGCACAAGCATCAATGCGCATCGGCACTCGGCGCGGCCGGTGGTTGCACCTTGCGCATCAAGGGCACCATCGCCGTGGCGATGACGAAGCACACCCCAATCATCAAGAACGCGTCGCCATAGGTTTGCGTCTGGGCTTCGCGGTAGGTCAGCAACCATAGTTGATGCAGACTGGCGGTGACCCCGGCGTCACCGCTCTGGCCGAGGGCGGCGAAGTTGTTGCCGACCTGGGACAGCCATTGGTTGAGGGCCTCGTTGGTGCTGTTGAGGTTCTCCGCCAGCCGGGTGAAGTGCAGGTTGGTGCGGTCGTTGAGGATGGTCGCGCACGCGGCGATGCCGATAGCCCCGCCCAGGTTGCGCATCAGGTTGAACAAGCCTGACGCATGTTTGAGCCTTGCCGGCGCCAGGCCGCCAAGTGTCAAAGTCACGGTCGGCGGCACCGCCAATTGCTGGGCAATCCCGCGCAAGGCTTGCGGCAGCATCAATTCCTTGGCCCCCCAGTCATGGGTGATCGGGCTGAAATCCCACATCGATAATGCGAACAGCCCGAGGCCGGTCATCATGATCCAGCGCAGATCGATGCGGTTGGCCAGAAAGGCGTACAGCGGAATCGCCATGATCTGGAACACCCCAGTGGAGAAAACCGCCAGACCAATGTCCAGCGCACCGTAGCCGCGCACCCGGCCGAGGAACAGCGGCGTCAGGTAAATGGTGGCGAACAGGCCGATGCCGGTGACGAACGAGAAGAAACAGCCGAGGGCAAAGTTGCGATCCTTCAAGGCGCGCAGATCGACAATCGGATTGGCCGCGTGCAAGGTCCGGCCGATGAATGCCAGCCCGGCCAGGCCGCTGATCCACGCGGTGGTCAGGATCGTGCGGTCGCTGAACCAGTTCCAGCGCGGGCCTTCTTCGAGGGTGTATTCCAGGCAGCCGAGGAACAGCGCCAGAAACACCATGCTCAAGTAGTCCGCGCCTTTGAGCAGCGACAGTTCCGGCTGGTCGATTTTCACCAGCATCGGCACGGCCACGGCGACAAAGATGCCGGGGACCAGGTTGATGTAGAACAGCCAGTGCCAGGACGATATGTCGGTGATCCAGCCACCGATCACCGGCCCCAGGGTCGGTGCCAATGAGGCTACCGCGCCGATGGTCGCCGCAGCGATCACCCGTTGCTTGCCGGTGAAGAACACGAAGGCCGTGGTGAACACCATCGGGATCATCGAGCCGCCCAGAAACCCTTGCAGGGCGCGGAAGGCGATCATGCTCTGGATGTTCCAGGCCACACCGCACAGCAGGCTGGTCAGGGTGAAGCCCACCGCCGATGCGCAAAACAGCCAGCGTGTGGAAAACACCCGCGACAGCCAACCCGACAGCGGGATCACGATGATTTCGGCGATCAGGTAACTGGTTTGCACCCACGCGGTTTCGTCGGTGCCAGCGGAGAGGCCGCCGCCGATGTCACGCAACGACGCCGAGACAATCTGGATATCCAGCAGCGCAATGAACATGCCGATGCACATGCTGGCGAAGGCGAAAACCTTGGTCGCCGTCGCCATGCTCGCGGCATTGAACGGTTGCGCCGGGGCGGCGAGGGCGCGGCTCATGGCGCTCTGGCCACGGCTGGCGCTTCAGGCGCCTTGCGCGTGTCCACTTCAGCGGTCACCGACAACCCCGGACGCAGGTGGCCGAGCACACTGTCGGCCGGATCGAGGTGAATCCGCACCGGCACCCGCTGCACGATCTTGGTGAAGTTGCCGGTGGCGTTTTCCGGCGGCAACACACTGAATTGCGAACCGCTGGCGGGAGCGAGGCTGTCCAGGTAACCGTGGAATTCCTGCCCCGACAGCACGTCGGCATGAATCACCACCCGTTGCCCCGGCAGCATGTGTGCCAGTTGGTCTTCCTTGAAGTTGGCATCGACCCACAGACCGCTGGTCGGCACCACCGAGAGCAATTGCGAGCCAGCCTGGGCATAAGCGCCGACCCGTGCCCGGCGATTGCCGATCACACCGTCAACCGGTGCCTTCAGTTCGGTGTAGCCGACATTCAATTGCGCCAGATCGCGCTCGGCCTTGGCCTGGATCAAGGCGGCGCGGGCTTGTTGTTTCTGGGTGTCGATCACATTCAACTGGCGTTGCGCGGCCAGCAGTTCGGCCTGGGCGCGGTTGCTTTGGGCCTGGGCCGTCTTGAACGTGGTGTTGGCCCGCTGGGCGCTTTCCACCGAGACGGCGTTGGTGATCACCAGTTTCTTGTAGCGGGCATCGTCATCCCGCGAACGGGCGGTTTCGGCACCAGCGGCGTCGATGCCGGCACGGGCCTGGCCGATGACGGCCTGTTGCAGTTGTTCGGTGGCGTCGAGGTTGGCCAGCAAGGCCTCCTGGGCGGCCACTGCGCCTTCGGCCTTGGCCAGGTTGGCGCGGTAGTCGCGCGAATCGAGACGGATCAGCACGTCGCCGGCCTTGACCTTCTGGTTATCGGTCACCAGCACTTCGTCGATGTAGCCCGCCACTTTCGGCCCGATCACCGTAACGTCGCCGCCGATGTAGGCATCGTCGGTTTCTTCGATGAAACGCCCGGCGCTCCACCAATGTGCGCCGTACACACCGGCCAATACCAACGCTGCGATCCCCACGGTGGGCAAAAGCAGGCGTTTGAGCAGGGGACGTTTTGCTGGTTGCACCGGGGCGTCCAGGTCGGGTTCTACGGTGGACATGCTGGTCATGGAGGGGTACCTGTCGGGGCGGCGTTTAATTATGATGGATGTAATATGACGTATGTAATATTTTGTGGCAAATGGTTTTTGCTGCCGATCGTCAGGTGGTTTTTCCGGGAAGATGAGATTCTGTGTGCGCTGGAGAACCACTGTGGGAGCGAGCTTGCTCGCGATAGCGGTGCATCAGGCGACATTATCGTCGACTGAATGGCCGTCATCGTCGGATCGCCGCCCGGAGCAAGCTCGCTCCCACAGGGGATCTCGGCGCCACCGCCAACCCGTCCTTGCCTTCCAGGTGCGGATAACGGCAATCCGTGTCGTTTCCCGTCAAGTCCGCGCAAGGCGTCGCTCTACACTGCCAGGCAACCGATCAACATCCGGGGAGCACGGGATGAATCAACCTGTCGAGCAACTGCGAATCCGCCTGGCCTGTGCGTTCCGCTGGGCGGCGCGGCTGAACCTGCACGAGTCCATCGCCAATCACTTCAGCGTCGCCGTGTCGGGGGACGGCCGGGAGTTCCTGATCAACCCTTACGGCAGGCACTTCTCGCGGATCAAGGCCAGCGACTTGCTGCTGGTCAACGCCGATGACCCCGCCAGCCTCGACCGCCCGGACGCGCCGGACATCACCGCATGGGCCTTGCACCGTGCCTTGCACCGTAACCACCACCATGCCCGCTGCATCCTGCATACCCACTCGAAATACGCGACGGCCCTGGCCTGCCTGGCGGATTCGCGCCTGCCGCCGATCGAGCAGAATGGCATGCGTTTTTTCGAGCGGGTGGTGATCGACGACGGTTTCGACGGCATGGGCCTGGGCGCCGAGGCGGAGCGGGTCAGCCACTTGTTGGGGGACAAGCCGATTCTGTTGATGGGCAACCATGGCGTGCTGGTGGCGGCGCCGAGCATCGCCCAGGCATTCGATGACCTGTACTACTTCGAGCGTGCCTGCGAGACCTACATCACCGCGCTTGCCACCGGCCGTGAGCTGCGCGTCGCCAGCGATGAAATAGCGCGCAAGACCTGTCGGCAATGGCTCGACTATCCGGGCTTTGCCGACAAGCATTTCAATGCGCTGATGGGGATTCTCGACGAAGAAGAACCGGGTTATCGCCTGTGAGTCAGTCCGCCTCGACCGGCCGATGCTCCTTGCGCAGCGGCTGGCGCATCACCGGGGCAGTCCAGACCTGGCTGCGGTCTTCGCTGGGCGGGCAGCCGAAGCGGGCGCGATAGGTGCGGGAAAAGTGCTCCAGCGAGCCGAAGCCCGAGCAGGCCGCCACCTGGGCGACGCTCAGGCGTGTCTGTTGCAGCAAACTGTGGGCCTTGGCCAGGCGCAGGGTGATGTAGTACTTGAGCGGCGACAGGCCGGTCTGATGCTTGAATTGCCGCTCCAGTTGCCGCCGTGACAGGCCGACTTGAGCGGCTATCGCTTCGCAATCCAGCGGTTCTTCCAGCGCCTGCTCCATCAAGCCGATGGCGCGGCGGATCTTGCTGCCGTACAGCCCGGTGTTGGTCAGGCCGCCGTCCAGTTGGTTGTCGGCCGGTGCGCGTACCTGGCCCATCAACAGGTGCATGCCGATTTCCCGGGCCAGTTCGCTGTCGAGGCTTTGGCCGATCCAGCCCAGCAGCATGTCCAGGGTCGTGGTGGCGCCGGCGCAGGTCATGCGCTGGCGCTCCAGGGTGTAGAGCTGCGGCTTGGCGTGGACCCGTGGATAGCTTTCCTGAAACCCTTGCAGATTGTCCCAATGCACGGCGGCTTCGTAGCCGTCGAGCACGCCGGCGGCGGCGAGCAGTTCGGTGCCGGTTTCCACGCCCATCAACACCGCGCCGAACAACGCCTGCTTGCGCAACCAGCTTTTGAGCGCGAGGTTGCGGCTGTGTTTGTGCACATCGAAACTGGCGAGCACCACGCACACATCGAAACCCTGATCGGCCTTCAAACCGTCATTGGCGACCGTGGTCAGGCCATTGCTGGCCTGCACCGGCTGACCATCGAGGGATAGCAGCGACCACTCGAACAAGGGTCGCTGAGTCAGCCAGTTGGCGATGGCCAGCGGTTCCAGCACGGCCGCCAGACCGAAGTTGGAAAACGACGGCAGCATCAGCACCGCGACCCGCAGTGGCGCGACCTCGCCGCGCCGCCAGGTGAAACGTGCATCGGTGCTGCTGGACGACTGATTACTCATGAGTGATCTCTAGCGTTGCTGCGTTTGCCATTGTGGGTGAATCCACACCGGGGCATCGACGGGCGGCAGTGGCGGCAAGCCGCGAATCAGGTCGCTGGCCTTTTCTGCGATCATCACCGTCGGCGCATTGGTGTTGCCGCTGACGATTATGGGCATGATCGAGGCGTCCACTACCCGTAGTCCGTCGATGCCATGCACCCGCAGATGCGGATCGACCACGGCCTCGGCGTCGTCCGCCAGTCCCATCTTGCAGGTGCCGCTGGCATGGTAGCCGGTTTCCGTGACCTGCCTGGCCCAGGCGTCCAACGCTTCATCACTTTGCGCCTGCGGGCCGGGCACCAGCTCTTCACCCCGGTAAGCGGCCATGGCCGGTTGCGCAATGATCTCGCGCACCAGCCGCGCACCGGCGCGCATGTCGGCTCGATCCTGCTCGGTTTTCAGGTAATTGAACAGGATGCGCGGCGGCTGCCTGGGGTCGGCGCTGTTGAGCGTGACGCTGCCCAGGCTGGTGGGGCGCATCAGGTCGATGTGGATCTGGAACGCGTGGCCCGGCACCAGGTCGACGCTGCCTGGTTTGACTGCCAAGGGCATGAAGGTCAGTTGCAGGTCGGGAAATTCGACCCCGGCCCGTGAGCGGATGAACGCCCCGGCCTCGAAATGGTTGCTCGCCGCCAGCCCGTCGTGGGTGGCAAACCAGCGTGCGCCGATCCACCACTTGCCCGGCGCGGTGGTCCAGGGGTAGAGCGACACCTGCTGCTTGCATAGGAATTGCACCACCGTGTCCGGGTGATCATTGAGCCGGCGACCGACGCCGGGCAGGTCGTGTCTGACCTCGATCCCCAGGTCCCGCAGTTCCGCTGCCGGACCAATGCCGGACAGCAGCAGTAATTGTGGCGAGTTGATCGCCCCGGCGGTCAGCAGCACTTCACATCGGGCGCGGGCCTGGTGGACCTCGCCGTTGTGCTCGTACTCAATGCCGACGGCGCGTTTGCCGTCGAACAGAATGCGCAGCACCAGCGCGTCAGTGCGCACCTGCACATTGCCGCGAGCCAGCGCTTCACGCAGATAGCCGCGGGAGGTGCTCCAGCGTCGACCGGCGCGGGTGGTGCGATCCACCGGGCCGAAGGCTTCCTGGCGATAACCGTTCAAATCATCGCTCAGGCCATACCCGGCCTGGGCGCCGGCCGCCAGAAACGCGGCGCACAACGGCGTCGTCGTATCGCCGGGGGTGACGTGCAGATGCCCGGTCGCCCCGCGGTAATCGTCCGCGCCATCGGCATGGGTCTGGGCGCGTTTGAAATATGGCAGCACGTCCTGATATCCCCAACCGTCGCAGCCCTGTGCGGCCCAGCCGTCGTAGTCCCGGGCATGGCCACGGATATAGACCATGCCATTGATCGACGACGAACCGCCCAGCGTACGGCCGCGCGGCGTGCCGATCCGGCGGCCGTCCAGAAAGGGTTCCGGTTCGGAGCTGTAGCTCCAGTTGTAGCGCGTGCCGCCGACCACCAGGCCCACGGCGGAGGGCATGTCGATGGTCCAGCTCCGGTCCGCCGGCCCGGCCTCCAGCAGCAGGATCCGCACCGCCGGGTCTGCGCCCAAACGGTTGGCCAGCACACAGCCGGCGGACCCGGCGCCCACGATCAGGTAATCAAATGCATGCTCGGTCATGGTTGGGGGCTCCTTGAAAAAACAGATCTGTCAGGTGCGACGCGAACCCTGTGGGAGCGAGCTTGCTCGCGATGGCGGACTGACATTCAGCATCTCTGTCGACTGGAACACCGCTATCGCGAGCAAGCTCGCTCCCACAGGGACTGCGTTCGTCCGATCAACTCGCGGTCGATCCATGAATCCCGTTAAACACCAACCGATGAAAGTGGTGCACCAAATGCTCGCTTTCATTGCTGCGCTGGGCATCGATCATGTAGCGCCCCTGGTCGTAACCGAGCGAGCGCAGGCCTTTCTGCACCGAGATGTTCAGGGCGATGTCTTCCGGCCCCAGATCCTCGTTCATCCACTTCATGCAGGACTTGCTCACCTCGGCCGTCTCGGCATTGCTGGAGTAGTAGCCGAAGCGCAGCAGCGAGCGCTCGGCGTCCAGCGGAATCATGATGAACGAGCCCAAAAACTCCGAGAACGGGAAGGTGTAGAAGGTGTTGTTCGGCCACATGCCGATGTTGAAGAAGCACTCGTCCGGGTTGAGGTCCTTGCGCAGGGGCACGCCGTAGGCTTCGGTCACCGAGAGGTTGGCCGGGGCGATGTAGGTCCACCAGTTGTCGCGTTTGGTCAACTGATAGCCTTTGAAATCGATCAACTTCGCCAGGTCGATGTGGCACGGCCCCGACAGCTTGAAGTGATAACCCTCGATGGAGTTGTCCATGATCACCTTCCAGTTGGCCGGCACGATCACGTCCTGTTCCTCGATCAGGCGCATGTCGGCCAGGTCCGGAAACACCCGGCGCATTTCCTCGTCGGCACCGGGGAATAAGTCCCGCAGGGACGGCGCGTTCGGGTCGAGGTTGAAGTAAATGAAACCGCCCATTTCTTCAGCGCGCACCTGCGGGATGTTGAACTGCTGCAACTCGAAGTTCTTCATCTTCTCGCAGCGGGGTGCACTGCGCAGGCTGCCGTCCATTTCGTAGCACCACGAGTGATAGGCGCAACGCACCACGCCGCCCGTGGTGCCGCGCCGTTCTTCGAGCAGGCGATTGCCGCGATGCTGGCAAACGTTGTGGAAAGCATGGATCCGGCCCTCTCGGTTTTTCGCCACCACCACGCTCTGGTCGAACAGATCCGTCACCACGTACTGACCCGGCTCGGCGAACTCACTGACGTGCCCGGCGACGTGCCAGGCGCGCATGAAAATGTTGTCGCGCTCGGCCTTGAACAGGGTGTCGTCGTAGAAGTAACGCGAGGGCAGGGTGAAGGCCTCTTCCGGGTCCTGATGGTCCCAGCCATCGATCGGGCTCTGCTGTTTGCGGTTCTGGAAACTGTGCATGGGGCGATCTCCTCAGTGACTGGCCGTGCGCAACGGCTTCGTGTTCTGAGGGGTAATCTAGGGTGCGGGGCGGGGGCGGTATTGATCGATTGCGACCAGTTGCAGGGGGAAACCATCAAACGGTTATAGCGAGATCTGAAAAAAACAAAGGCCGATGATCTGCGCGATCACCGGCCTTTTTTTATAGCTGTTGCTTAGACGCGTTCGAAAATCGCCGCAATCCCCTGACCACCACCGATGCACATGGTCACCAGCGCGTAACGGCCGCCGGTGCGGTGCAGTTCGTGGATGGCCTTGGTGGCGATGATCGCGCCGGTCGCGCCCACCGGGTGGCCCAGGGCGATGCCCGAACCGTTCGGGTTGACCTTGGCCGGGTCGAGGTCCAGTTCCTGGCTGACGGCGCAGGCCTGGGCAGCGAAGGCGATGTTGGCTTCGATCACGTCCAGGTCGGCGACGGTCAGGCCGGCGCGCTTGAGCGCCAGGCGTGTGGCCGGGATCGGGCCCAGGCCCATGAACTCAGGTTCGACGCCGGCGTGGGCGTAGCTGACCAGGCGGGCGAGGGGTTTCAGGTTATTGGCCTGGACCGCGTTGCCGCTGGCCATGAGCAGTGCGGCGGCGCCGTCGTTGAGGCCCGAGGCGTTGCCGGCGGTGACCGAGCCGTCCTTCTTGAACGCAGGCTTCATCGCAGCCAGCTGTTCCAGGGACGTGGCGCGCGGATGTTCGTCGACGCTGAACAGTTTGACGCCTTTGCGATCCTGGATTTCCACGGTCGCGATCTGTTCGCTGAAGTAGCCGTTGGCAATCGCGTGAGCCGCGCGTTTCTGGTCTTCGAAAGCCAGGGCGTCCTGCATTTCGCGGGTGATGCCGTTGCGCGCAGCGACGTTCTCGGCGGTGATGCCCATGTGGATGCCATGGAACGGGTCATGCAGGATGCCGAGCATGTAGTCGATGACCTGGGCGTTGCCCATGCGCGAACCCCAGCGGGCGGCCGGCATCAGGTACGGACCACGGCTCATGGATTCGGCACCGGCACCGACGACGATGTCGGCATCGCCGAGCATCAGGGTCTGGGCAGCGTTGATGATGGCTTGCAGGCCCGAACCGCACAGGCGGTTGACGTTGTAGGCCGGGGTTTCCTTCGGGATGCCGGCGTTCATCGCTGCGACGCGGGAGATGTAGGCGTCGCGGGTTTCGGTCGGGATCACGTTGCCCATCACCAGATGGCCAACGAGCGCCGGGTCCACGGCGGCTCGCTCCAGGGCGGCTTTCACGGCCGTGGTCGCGAGGTCGGCCAGTGGCACGTCCTTGAGCGAACCGCCGAATGTACCGATGGCGGTACGGGCGGCGCTGACGACGTAGATTTCTGGAGTGTTCATGGCTGGTTTCCTTTCGGTGGATTCTTATCTGTACTGCGATTGAGCAGGGCGTTCAAGGCGGTTTTCGCCTCGTCGGTATTCAGGCGCTGAATGAACAGCGTGTTTTCTTCGCGCAGGGTGGCTTCCAGTTCGGCCAGGGAAGCCTGTTTCATCAGCTGCCGGGACTGGCGCAAGGCTTGCTGGGGCATGGCCAGGAAGCGCTGGGCGATTTTTGTCGCCGCCGCCAGGCATTGTTCGCCGTCATCGAAGGCTTCGTTGGCCAGACCCCAGGCCACCGCTTCGTTACCGTCCAGGCCGTTGCCCAACAGCAGCAGGCTCGCGGCGCGGGCATGGCCGAGGCGGCGTGGCAGCAACAGGCTGGCGCCGAATTCGGGGCACAGGCCGATGTTGACGAACGGCATGCGCAACTTGGCGCTGCGGGTCACCAGTACCTGGTCGCAATGCAGCAGCAAGGTGGTGCCGATGCCGATGGCCGCCCCGCAGACTGCCGCGACCAGCGGTTTTTGCAGGCGCGTGACGACCTTCATCAGGTGGAATGCCGGGGCGTCCAGATGAGTGGGCGGGTGCTGGAGGAAATCCACCAGATCATTGCCGCTGGTAAAGCAGGTCGGGCCGCCAGTGATGATGATCACGCCGGTTTGCTCGTCTTCGTCGGCGGCCTGCAGCAGGTCGGCCAACTGCGTGTACATGGCGTTATTCAGTGCGTTGAGCTTGTCCGGGCGGTCGATGGTCAGCGTCAACACGCCGTCGCGTTGCTCGTGTTTGATCAGGTCGGTCATCGCAGGCTCTGCAGGGTCGGTTCAGGGCTGCCACTTTAAGCGCCGGACAAACTCCGGATCTATGGCAAAACGGGTCAACTGCACTGCCGCTTTTTGCCATGCCGGTGTGCCAAAAAGCGACACACACCCTTTCGGGGTATGGCCGCGCCCGGCGAATCGACCAATAGTGGGGGCATCCGCTCATCCAGAGCCGAACTCGCTATAAGGTGCATTTGCTATGGGCAAGACGCTGCTTAAGGTGATTTCCAGTCTGTTTGTTGTACCGCTGACCTTTCATGCCTACGCCGCTCAAGTGGACGACAGCAATACGCTGCGGCTGTACAACTGGGCGGACTACATCGGTGAGAAAACCATCGCCGATTTCGAAAAGGCCACCGGTATCAAGGTGGTCTACGACACCTTCGATTCTTATGAGACGGTGCAGGCCAAGCTGCTCACCGGTCATTCCGGTTATGACCTGATCGTGTTGAATGCCTCCCTCGCGCCACCGCTGATCAAGGCCAAGGTGTTCCAGCCGCTGGATAAAAAGCAGTTACCGGGGTGGACCAACCTGGATCCGCAGATCCTCGAAGACCTGCAGGGCTATGACCCCGGCACCCAGTACTCTGCGCCCTACACCTGGGGCAGCAACGGCGTCACCTACAACGTCGACAAGATCAAGGAACGCATGCCGGACGCGCCGATCGGCTCGCTGGCGATGATCTTCGATCCGAAGATCGTCTCGCGCTTCGCCGACTGCGGCGTGACCCTGCTCGATGCCCCGACTGAAGTCATTCCCATGGCCCTCAAGTACCTGGGGCGTGATCCGCGTAGCGCCGCACCCGAGGATCTGAAAGCCGCCCAGGACTTGCTGCTGTCCGTGCGGCCGTACATCCGCAAGTTCGACTCGGTCAATTACCTGACCAGCCTGCCCAACGGCGACGTGTGCATGGCCATGACCTGGTCCGGCGACTACGCCACCGCCATGGCCCGCGCCGCAGAAGCCAAGAAGAAGATCGACCTGGCCTACTTCATCCCCAAGGAAGGCTCGCTGATCTGGTTCGACAACATGTACATCCCGGCCGACGCGCCCCACGTCGCCAATGCTCACAAGTTTCTCGAGTACCTGATGCAACCGCAGGTGATGGCGGACGTGAGCGACTTCATCAATTACGCCAACAGCAACGCCGCGGCCACGCCGTTGTTGAACGCCGCTGTGCGCGACAACCCGGCCATCTACCCCGACGCGCAAACCCGCGAGCGGCTGTTCCCGCAGAAGACCCAGGACGCCAAGGACATGCGGGCGATTACCCGGGTTTGGAGCACCGTGAAAAGCGGCATCTGATTTGTTCGATCGTTAGTCATTTCGGTTAGAGGTTTATTTATGGCGACGCCAACACGCAGCGTTTTTTCCCCAGCGGACGAGTCCCGGCTGGTCAAGGCCGACAAGGCTCACCATATGCACGGCTATCACGTGTTCGACGAACACGCCGAGCAGGGCTCTTTGAACATCGTCGCAGGCGATGGCGCCTATATCTACGACACCCAGGGCAATCGCTTTCTCGATGCCGTGGGCGGCATGTGGTGCACCAACATCGGTTTGGGCCGTGAAGAAATGGCCGAGGCCATCGCTGACCAGGTCCGTCAGTTGGCCTATTCGAATCCGTTTTCCGACATGTCGAACAACGTGGCGATTCAGCTGTGCGAGAAACTCGCCAGCCTCGCTCCCGGCGACCTCGACCATGTGTTCCTCACTACCGGTGGCTCCACCGCCGTGGACACCGCGTACCGGCTGATCCAGTACTACCAGAACTGCCGTGGCAAACCCGAGAAGAAGCACGTCATTGCGCGGTTCAACGCCTATCACGGCTCCACCACCCTGACCATGTCGATCGGCAACAAGGCCGCCGACCGGGTGCCGGAGTTCGATTACGCCAACCCGCTGATCCACCACGTCTCCAACCCCAACCCGTACCGTGCGCCGGACGGCATGGGCGAGGCGCAGTTCCTCGAGTTCCTGGTCAAGGAGTTCGAAGACAAGATCCTCTCGATTGGCGCGGACAAGGTCGCCGGTTTTTTCGCCGAGCCGATCATGGGCTCGGGCGGGGTGATCATTCCGCCCCGGGGTTATCTCAAGCGCATGTGGGACGTCTGCCAGCGCTACGACATCCTGTTCGTCGCCGACGAAGTGGTGACTTCGTTCGGTCGCCTGGGCAAGTTCTTTGCCTCCTATGATGTGTTCGACGTGCAGCCCGACATCATCACCACCGCCAAGGGCCTGACCTCGGCTTACCTGCCGCTGGGCGCGTGCATCTTTTCCGACCGTATCTGGAAAGTCATCGCCGAGCCGGGCAAGGGCCGCTGCTTCACCCACGGCTTCACCTACAGCGGCCATCCGGTGTGCTGCACGGCGGCGCTGAAGAACATCGAAATCATCGAGCGGGAAAACCTGCTGGCCCATGTCGACACGGTGGGGGCTTATCTGGAAGAGCGCCTGGCGACCCTGCGGGAGTTGCCGCTGGTGGGGGATGTGCGCTGCCAGAAACTCATGGCCTGCGTGGAGTTCGTCGCCGATAAACGCACCAAGGCGTTGTTCCCCGACGAGATCAACATCGGCGAGAAAATCCACGTGCGGGCCCAGGCCCGGGGGTTGCTGGTGCGGCCGATCATGCACCTCAACGTGATGTCGCCACCGCTGATCCTGACGTTTGCCCAGGTCGATGAAATCGTCGAGACCTTGCGCGAGTGCATTCTGGAAGTGGCGGCCGAACTTCAGGCCAGCGGCCAGTATGGCGGCCAATGAGTTTGCCCGGCGCACGGTTACCAAGGGCCGGCTCACCCGCTAGACTGCGGGGCATGAGCAAAGCACAAGACGATACGTTAATTGCCCTGACCTTTGGCGCCCTGCACCGCTGGCATGGCGACATGCGCGAAGCCTTCGCCCACATCGATGAGCCCGACGCCCTGCGCCATTTGGCGTCGGCTTTCGGGCACCTGGTGGGAATCGAGTCGGTGATGATCAGCCTGGAACACAAGGACCGCCCGCCGCAGTTGCTGTATCAGCGCGGGATTGCCGAGCAGTACCGCGACTCGATCATCGACCGCTATTTTTCCGGGGGTTATTTGCTCGATCCGTTCTGTCTGGCGGTCGAGCAGGGTCTGGCGCAGGGTTTCTACCACCTGGAGGAAATCGCTCCGGACAACTTCTTCGACAGTGAGTACTACAAGACTTACTACCTCAAGGCCGGCAGTTCCGAAGACAGCTTCTATCTGGTCGATACCGGCCATGACACACAGGTGTCGGTGAGCCTGTTCCAGGGCTTTGGCGGGGAAATCCTGCGCGCCGAACAATTGAACCTGCTGCGAGCGGTCGAGCCGCTGGTGCGGGAGTTCATTTGCGAATTCGGGCGTCGTGGCCTGCAACGCAGCGTGGCCTTGCAAGGCCAGCCGGCAGTCGGGGAGGGCGATGATCTCAAGCACCGCGTACAGGCGGCATTCGAGAACTTCGGTTGCGAACTGTTGACCGAACGCGAACGGGAAGTGGCGCACATGGTCCTGCGCGGGCATTCGGTGAAGTCCACGGCCAGCCAGATGAGCATCTCGCCGGAAACCGTGCGCATGCACCGCAAGAACCTGTACCTGAAACTGGAAGTGGGGTCGCAGTCGGAACTGTTTGCGCTGTTTATCGAGTGGTTGCGCAAGCATTGAGCCTTGCAAGATCGACCAGGCGGCCGCAAACCATTGCTTCAAGTTAATAGGAAGCATTACTATTCGCACCCCGTCTCCACAGCACACCGCAATGACCCTCAAGCTGCCCCGCAGACACGGCTTTTTCGAGCATTACGAAGAGTTGGTTGGCACCTGGACCCGTCGCCTGAGAAACCGTCAGCAGGCCGAGGACCTGGCCCACGATACTTTCGTGCGGGTGCTTGAGTCCGATTCGGCGGTGGTGCAACAGCCTCGGGCGTATTTGCACCAGACCGCGCGCAACATCGCCGTGGATGGGTATCGGCGTGAGGACCGGCGGGGCGCCATGGAGTCAGAGGCGATCGATCTCAGTGAGTCGCCGACCGGCGACCCGGAGCATTTCATGCACGCGATCCAGCTGGCGGATTGCATCGAACGGGCGCTTACCGAGCTGCCGGTCAACTGCCGCAAGGTGTTTGTCTGGCAGAAAATCGAAGGCCTGACCCAGGCCGAAATCGCCGAGCGCCTGGGGCTGTCCAGGAACATGGTGGAAAAGTATATGATCCGCACGCTTCGGCACCTGCGCGATCGCCTGGACGGGTTGCAGTCATGATCGACAGCGCCTTCTCCTCCCCAGCCAAACAGGAACTTCCATGATGGATACTCGTGATTGTGCGTGCGGGCAAACAGCGGTTCGCGATGACGCGGCGCAGTGGTTTGTGCGTTTGCAGGAGCCTGTCGCCGATATCGAAGTGCGTCGCCAGTTTCAGGCCTGGCTGGACGAACACCCCCAACACCGAAACGAATTCGAAGTACTCCAGGGCTTGTGGAGCGCCGCCGACCTGGTGCCGGCGGCGCGCTTGCGTGCCTTGTGCGAAACCCCGCCAGCCCTGAAAAAACGTCGTCCCGTACTGCGTTACGCGGTGGCCGCCAGCGTGCTGGCCGTGGCGCTCGGCCTGGGCTTGTTCAGCGGCCTGAATCATCCGGCGCCTTACACCGCCGAGTTTTCAACAGCCCTGAATGAGCGACGCCATGTGGCGTTGCCCGATGGCTCGGTGGTGGATCTGGACAGCCGCAGCCGGATTCAGGTGCGCTTTGAAAAGGGGCAACGCAACGTTGAGTTGAGCGAAGGCGAAGCGATGTTCAGCGTCGAGCACGACACCAGTCGGCCATTCGTGGTCAAGGCGGGCAGCGGCAAGGTCACGGTCACCGGCACCCGATTCGACGTACGCCATGGCACCCGCGAAACCCGGGTGGTGGTGGAGCAGGGCACAGTCAAGGTTCAGGGGCGCGAAGCCGCCGACAATGATTTTGTCAGCCTGACTGCCGGCCTCGGTACCCACGTCGATGCCTTGGGCAAGGTCGCTGCTGCCTACGCCGTCAACCCGGCGGAAATGACCGCCTGGCACAGCGGCAAACTGGTGTTCAACAACGCCAGCCTGGCCGATGTCGCCGAGCAGGTCTCGCGCTATCGCGAGAAGCCGCTCAAGGTCGCCAGTGCAGCGGTGGGCGATCTGCGCCTGACCAGCGTGTTCAAATCCGACAACACCGACGCGCTGCTCAAAGCCTTGCCGAACATCCTGCCGGTGGCCGTGCGCACCCTTGGCGATGGCAGCCAGGAAATAATTTCAAAATAAAATTCAGGTTTTTTTCGAGTTCATCGTCTTCCTGTTCAACTGCAACTGGTTTGCATTAACAAACGCACACTTTTGCGATCCACAGGATTACGTTCGACGTGAAAAACACCACCGCTAAAAACAACAAACTCCCCTGGTTGCCGCTGGCCCTCGCGCTGGCGGTCAATATTGCGCTGCCCCAGGCCTTTGCCGCCGACGGCATCCGCATCCCGGCGCAACCTTTGGGGCAAGCCCTGAGTCAATTGGGCCAGCAAACCTCGCTTCAGGTGTTCTTCAGCCCTGAACTGGTTGCCGGCAAGCAGGCCCCGGCGGTGGATGGCAACCTTTCTCCGGAAGACGCGCTGCGCCAGTTGCTGCAAGGCAGCGGCCTGCAATACCAGATCGATGAAGGTTCGGTGACGTTGATGCCGGCGCCTGCTTCGGCGGCCAACGGCCCACTGGAACTGGGCGTGACTGACATCAAGGTGGTCGGCGACTGGCTCGGCGATGCCGATGCCGCTGTGGTGCAGAACCACCCGGGCGCACGAACGGTGGTCCGCCGTGAAGCCATGATCGAGCAGGGTGCAATGAACGTTGGCGACGTGTTGAAACGCGTTCCTGGCGTGCAGGTGCAGGACGCCAACGGCACCGGTGGCAGCGACATTTCCCTCAACGTCGGCGTGCGCGGCCTGACTTCGCGCCTGTCGCCTCGCTCTACCGTGCTGATCGACGGCATCCCGGCAGCGTTCGCGCCTTACGGTCAGCCGCAACTGTCCATGGCGCCGATTTCCTCCGGCAACCTCGACAGCATCGACGTGGTACGCGGTGCCGGCTCCGTGCGTTACGGACCACAAAACGTCGGCGGCGTGATCAACTTCGTGACCCGCGCGATTCCGGAAAAAGCCTCCGCGGAAATCGGCACCACCGTGGAAACCTCCCAGCACGGTGGCTGGAAGCACATCGACACCGCGCTCATGGGCGGCACCGCCGACAACGGCATGGGCGTGGCGCTGTTGTATTCCGGCGTGAACGGCAACGGTTACCGTGAAAGCAACAACGGCAACGACATCGACGACGTGATCCTCAAGACCCATTGGGCGCCGACCGATGTCGACGATTTCAGCCTCAACTTCCACTACTACGACGCCAAGGCCGACATGCCCGGCGGCCTGACCCAGGCACAGTACGACGCCGATCCGTTCCAGTCCGTGCGCGATCACGACAACTTCAGCGGCCGCCGCAAGGATGTGTCGTTCAAGTGGGCACGGCAGATCGACGATCGCACCCAGGCCGAAGTGCTGACCTACTACACCGACAGCTTTCGTGGCAGCACAATCGCCTCGCGGGACCTGAACACACTCAACTCCTATCCGCGCAGCTACTACACCTACGGTATCGAACCACGGGTGTCCCATGTGTTTGATGTGGGCCCGACCACCCAGGAAGTCAGCGTCGGTTATCGCTACCTCAAGGAAGCCATGCACGAAGAAGCCAGCCGTGTGGCGCTGGTCAACAACGAGCCCGTTGTGCGTCCGGGGGCGGACGGCCATGTCTATCAAGACCGCACCGGTGGAACCGAGGCCAATTCGGTCTACGTCGATAACAAGATCGACGTTGGCAACTGGACCGTCACTCCGGGTATTCGCTTCGAGCACATCAGCACCGACTGGCACGACCGCCCTGTGCTCGATAACGCCGGTAAACGGGTGCCGGAGAAAAACCGCAGCATTGAAAGCAACGAGCCGCTGCCGGCCCTGAGCGTGATGTATCACATGTCCGATGCCTGGAAACTGTTCGCCAACTACGAAACCTCGTTCGGCGCGCTGCAGTATTTCCAGCTGGGGCAGGGCGGTATCGGTAATGAGCCCGCCAACGGGCTGGAACCGGAAAAGGCCAAGACCTACGAGATCGGTACGCGCTACAACGATGACGTGTGGGGCGGTGAGGTGACGCTGTTCTACATCGACTTCGACGACGAACTGCAATACATCAGCAACGATGTGGGCTGGACCAACCTCGGCGCGACCAAACACCAGGGCATCGAAACGTCGGTGCATTACGATCTGGCCGCGCTGGACCCACGCCTTGACGGCCTGACCGCCAACGCCGGCTTTACCTACACCCGTGCCACCAACGAAGGTGAGATCCCGGGCTTCAAGGGCCGTGACCTGCCGTTCTACTCCCGTCAGGTGGCCACCGCCGGCCTGCGTTACGACATCAACCGCTGGACTTACAACGTCGATGCGTTCGCCCAGTCCAGGCAGCGCTCGCCGGGCACCGGTGTGAACGCCGATGGCAGCTTCAACGGCAACTACATCACCGAAGGCACCGCCGACGGCCAGTTCGGCGACATTCCGGGCTACGTGACCTGGAACGTGCGTGGCGGCTATGACTTCGGTCCGCAGGTGTCGAACCTGAAACTGGGGGCGGGGGTGAAAAACATCTTCGACAAGCAGTACTTCACCCGCTCCAGCGACAACAACCATCGCGAGCAAGCTCGCTCCCACAGGGATCACACGGAACCTGTGGGAGCGAGCTTGCTCGCGATGCTTTTCAGACCTTCAACACTTTCCCGCCAATGGCCACTGCCACCAGCAACAGCGCCATCAAGGCAAAGGCAAAACTCAAGCTGCTGCCATGGGCGATAAAGCCGATCACCGCCGGCCCCGCCAGGATGCCCGCATAACCCAGGGTGGTAATGGCCGGCACGGCGATGCTTTCTGGCATGACCGTCTGTTTGCCGACCGCGGTGTACAGGACCGGCACGATGTTCGAGCAGCCGGCACCCAGCAGCGCATAACCCACCAGCGCCGCCTCCCAGTTCGGTGCGAACGTCGCCAGAAACAAGCCTGCAGCGGCTGTCAGCCCGCCGAACACAATCACCCGTGTCGCGCCCAGTCGTCGCACGATTTTGTCACCGGTCAAACGCCCGGCCGTCATGGTCAAGGCAAACGCCGCATAACCGAGCCCCGCATACGCCGTGTCGATGCCACGTTCCTGCGCCAGGAACACCGCGCTCCAGTCCAGCGCCGCGCCTTCGGCGAGGAACACGATGAAGCACATACCGCCGATAAACAGGACGATGCCATGGGGCACCGCAAATGCCGGCCCCGAACTCTCGCTGCCGTAGGGCAACAGATGCGGCACAGCCTTCGCCAGCGCAATAAGCAGCATCACGATCACCACCAGCGTGGCCCCCAGCGGGGAAATCCCCAGGCCAAGCAACCCGCTGACACCCGCCGCACCGACAATCCCGCCCAGGCTGAACAGGCCATGGAAACCCGACATCATGTTTTTGCCGCTGGCGCGCTCGACGATCACCGCTTGCAGGTTGACCGTCGAATCCACGGTGCCGAGCCCCGCGCCGAACATGAACAACGCGGCGATCAGCGCCGGAATCGACGACACCGTCGCCAGCAGCGGCAGGGCGGCACAGATCGGCAGGGTCCCGCCGGCCGTCACCCGGCGGCAGCCGAAACGTGTGGACAGGATCCCGGCCAACGGCATCGCCAGGATCGAGCCCACCCCCAGGCACAGCAGCAGCAATCCCAGGGTGCCTTCATCCAGTCCGGCCCGGGCCTTGGCATAGGGCACCAGCGGTGCCCACGCGGCGATGCCGAACCCGGCGATGAAAAAGGCGATGCGCGTGGACATCTGTTCCAGGCGACCGGGAACGAAAGTGGTTTGGCTGTTGAGGCTGGTCATAACAATCCTTGGCAATAAACGTCACGTCCTCAACGGACAGTGATCGGCCTGTGAGGGTTCGATCAGTGCCCGGAAAGTTTTACGGTCAAACAGGGCGACATCCTTGCACAGTGCCGCTGTTTTTCGCGATATGTTGAGCCATTCCAATGACACGCGGAGGGCGCCATGGCGCAGCGGTACGATGCACGGGGCAATATTTACATCGTGGTAGCGCCAGAAGAACTGCGCTGCCAGGGCATCGACCTGTCCGATCAGGCCAGCCAGGCAGCGCAAACCCTCGAAGCCTGGGCGGTGGCCGCCATCGAGGCTTGCTGCAGTTGGGCTCCAGGCACTCAACCGTCCGGCAGCAAGGATCATCGCAGCGACGGTTTGCTGGTCGGGCCGTTTCAGTCGTCACCACCCTTTGATCTGTTGATCGTCAACACCGACGGCACCCTGGCCGAACGCAGTGGCAACGGGCTGACGATTTTTTCCCAGGCCCTCAGCGATCAAGGGCTGTTGCCGCAGAACGAAGCCTGTCTGCTCAGGGTTCATCACGACAAGGCTGATACGCCTTCGCCGGGGCAGACGTCGGTGAAGTCCGCAGAGGTCGATGGCGTGAAGGGTTTCTGGCTCGATCTGGGGCAGCCCGGGTTCGGGCCGGCGGCAGTCAGCGCTCACGGGGTTGAAGCAGCGGTGTTCAACGGTCGTGAACTCAGCCACGTTGAACAATTGGCGGCACTCAATGGCGCATGGTCGCGCAGCCAATTCGCGCGGGTTGGTAATCCCCATTGCGTGACGCTGGTGGACAGTGCCGGGGACCTGCCGAGCAACGAGCAGATGCGTGAGCCGGCGCTGGGTGAGGGGCTGACGCGAATCGCCTACGCCATGCCGGTTGGTGAAGGCAAACCTTGTCCGGCGGGGATCAATCTGCAATGGGCAATGCGTTTGTCCGAAGGGCACATCGCCGCGCGGGTATTCGAGCGGGGCGAGGGGCCGACGGCGTCGTCGGGGACCAGTGCCAGTGCGGTGGCCTGTGCGGCTTGGCGGGTAGGTTGGGTGACTGCTGGTGAAGTGAAGGTGACGATGCCGGGCGGCACGGCGCCGATCTTGCTGGAAGAGGAGCAGGGGGAATTGAGTCGGGTCAGTCTGTTTGGTACGGCTCGAATGATCGATTGATTTTTAGATTGCCATCGCGAGCAAGCTCGCTCCCACACTGGATCTTTGTCGTACACAGACTCTGTATTCACTGAAGATCAACTGTGGGAGCGAGCTTGCTCGCGATGGGGCCAATCCGGTCAACGCAAATTTCAGCTCATCCCACTGAACTCCACCACCGGCATCGTCCGCTTCATCAACACCTTGCCATCGCGCACCGAGTACAGCGGCAACCCCTGGCTGCGGATCACCTCGTAGTCACTCTCCGCCGACAGAATCAACAGGTTCGCCGGCCGCCCGCGCTCCAGGCCATAGCGATCGCCGAGGTTCATGGCTTTGGCGCTATTGTCCGTCACCAGATCCAGCGCACTTTGCAGGTTGCGATAACCGAGCATGTGGCAGATGTGCAGTCCGGCTTCGAGCACCCGCAAAATGTTGCCATTACCCAGCGGATACCACGGATCGACGATGGAGTCCTGGCCGAAGCACACGTTCATGCCCGCTTCCAGCAGCTCGTTGACCCGGGTCACGCCCCGGCGTTTCGGGAAACTGTCGAAGCGACCTTGCAGGTGGATGCTTTCAGTGGGGCAGGAGACAAAGCTGATCCCCGAATGCCCGAGCAAGCGAAACAGTTTGGCGCAGTAGGCGTTGTCGTAGGAGCCCATGGCCGTGGTGTGGCTGGCCGTGACCCGCGAACCCATGTCGCGGCTGCGGGCCTCTTCGGCGAGCACTTCGAGAAAGCGTGAATGCGGGTCGTCGGTTTCGTCGCAATGCACGTCCACCAGGCAGCCGCTGCGTTCGGCCAGGTCCATCAGGAACTTCACCGAGCTGACGCCCTGGTCGCGGGTGTACTCGAAATGCGGAATGCCACCCACCACGTCCGCGCCCATGCGGATGGCTTCTTCCATCAACTCGCGTCCATTGCGGTAGGACTCGATGCCTTCCTGGGGGAACGCGACGATTTGCATATCGACCAGGTGCCGGCTTTCCTCGCGCACTTCGAGCATGGCCTTGAGCGCGGTCAGTTGCGGGTCGGTGACGTCGACGTGGGTGCGCACATGCTGGATGCCATGGGCGGCGAGGGTCTGGATGGTTTTCTTCGCCCGGGCCTTGGTGTCTTCGTGGGTGATGGTCGCCTTGCGTTCGCCCCAGCACTCGATGCCTTCGAACAGCGTACCGCTCATGTTCCAGCGTGGATCACCAGCGGTCAGGGTCGCGTCGAGGTGGATGTGCGGCTCGACAAAGGGCGGCACCACCAGATTGCCGCCGGCGTCCAGATCGTCGGGGCCCAGGGTCGGGGCTTCGATCTGGCGGGTGATGCTGCTGATCAGGCCGTTTTCCAGGTACAACTCATGCAGGCCTTCCTGGTTGCGCAGACGGGCGTTGATGATGTGCATCGGGCGAGTCCTTTTAGCGAATCGTGTAGGCAATACCTCTACGTTAGCTCGGTGGTGGCAATCCCCGCCAGTTCAAAATGTGGAAGGGGGCTGGATATGCTCAGGTGATTGTTGCAGGGGCAAAAACCGCATCAACGCGGCAATGACCGCTTCGGGTGCATCTTCCTGAACCAGATGACCGGCATTGGCGACGGGATAAAATTGCGACCCTGGAATCATCCGATACAGCGCCTGCCCGCGTTCGATGGGAATCCACTGATCGTCTTCACCCCAGAGAATCTGCACCGGGCAGCGAATCGTCGGGTATAAGCCTTCTGCCTCGCGGGTATAACGCTCGTCCATCTGCGCGATCTGCCGGTAGAACGCCGCTTGCCCCGGCTCCCCCAGCCACGGCTGAACGTAGGGGGCGAGTTCGGCGTCGGGAATTTCGCGCTGGATGGCCCCGCGAATATAGGCCGGCACGATGGCGCGCTGGATGTAATCGGGCAGTCCGCTGAACGCCGCTTCATGCTGACGCACATGCTGCACGAACGGCGAACCCCAGGGCGTCAGCGCCACCGGGTCGATCAGCGTCAGGCTGCGGTAATCCTTGCCATTGAGCAGATGCGTGCGCAGGGCGGTGGCGCCGCCGAAGTCATGGGCCACCACGTCGGGGCGATCCAGGCGCCAATGCTCCAGCAGCTGCGCCAACAACTGGTTTTGCACACCGAGTGAGACATCGTCGTCGGGTTGCGCCGACTGTCCGTAGCCCAGCAGATCGAAGTAGTGCACACGGTGGGTCGCCGTGAAATACGGCGCGATCCGGTGCCACACGTAAGAAGAAAAGGGTGTGCCATGCACGAACACCAGCGGCGGGCCGTTGCCGACTACTGCGTAGCGCACCTGGTGTCCGTTGAAGTCAACGACCTGATCCAGCGGCCAGTCAGTCATGGGCTTGTCCTCTTGGCGGGGGAAGAGGCAAAAAGCATAGGCATAAAAAAACAGCCGATGAAGGCTGTTTTCTTGATTTCAGACTAAGTGCATTTCCTGTGGGAGCGAGCTTGCTCGCGATAGCGGTGGGTCAGGCGCATCGATGTTGGATGTGCTGCCGTCATCGCGAGCAAGCTCGCTCCCACAGGGTTTTGCATTTGTCTGCCGGTTTACTCGCCGCGATAGATGCAACCGCTGGTGCAGGTCTCGTGGATCCGAATCGCACTGAGCTCCGGCAGCAGGGGCTTCATTTCCTGCCAGATAAACTTGGCCAGCACTTCGCTGGTCGGGTTTTCCAGGCCAGGAATGTCGTTCAGGTAGTTGTGGTCCAGACGCTCGTACAGCGGCTTGAAGATCGCCTTGATTTCCGAGAAGTCGCGGATCCAGCCGGTATGCGGGTCGAGGTCGCCGCTCAGGTGGATTGCCACTTTGAACGAGTGACCGTGCAGGCGCCCGCACTTGTGGCCGTCCGGTACGTGGGGCAGGCGGTGGGCGGATTCGAAAGTAAATTCTTTGAAGATTTCCACAGTTTTTCAGCTCTGTTCAGGTGGCGTTCGCCGCAGCGATTCGGGCAGGCGGCGAGTTTACCAGTTTGTCCTGACTAAAGGGTCAGCAAGCGCTCGCCGAGGCGACCGTTGGCGGCCAGTTCGAGGAATTCGTCGCCCAGGCGGCGGCTTTCATCCATGGTTGTGCGCCAGTATTTCTGCCGGCTCGGGGCGTCGCCCATGAAGCGCTTGAAGTCGTTACGGTCCGGCAGTTTGCCGTAGGGCAGGCGCGCCAGGTATTCCTTTGACGGCGCCAGCAACAGCACGTTTTGCAAGCGAGCCGGGCAGGCACGGCGCCACGGCAGGGTCTTGTCGAACCAGCCGGGAATCACCCGGTCGGTGAAATGCGGGTAAAGCACGATGTCGTTGCCGCTGTAAGGCAGGTCCAGGTGATAGTCCAGCAAGCCGCCGTCGCGGAAGGTGCCGGCACCGGCCCCCGGCAGGTCGCGCACGCCTTCCATCACCATCGGGATCGAGCCCGAAGCCAGCAGGGCCTGGCGCAAATTGCCGGCATTGAGGGCGACGAAGCGCGACGGGAAGTCAGTCAAGGCATTGACCGGCGGCGCCAGGCGCGGGTCGTGGATGATCAGACGCTCGAAGTGTCGTGCCAGCCGCGCCCGGCCGCGCAGGTTGTCGGCGATGACCGATGACAGGCCGAGCCCGAGGCGACCGCGATGATCGTCGGCCAGCAGGCCGTGGCTTTTGACCACCATGATGTTCAGGCGGTAATCGTTGTTGCCGAGGATCGCGGCATCGCGACCGTCGAGCAGGTCATTGAGCATGCGCTGTGAGCTCTGGCTGATCTGCGCCATGGTCACGCCCTTGGCAAAATGTTGTTCGGTGTACAACTGCCCGAGACGCCGGATGCCCTCGGCGGCGTCCGGCAGGCAGGCGCTGGCGAAGCGCCAGGAACCCACCGATGCGCCAATCAGCGAGCGTTCCCGCGGTGCCGCCGGCAGCCACTCGCCGAACAGCGCCAGGTCCAGACCCTGAATCCCCAGCGCCTTCGGACCGCCGGCCGCACCGGGCAAGGTGCCGACCTCGGCGGCGTTCAGGCCGTTGGCGCGGATGTGCGCAAAGGCTCGCGGACCGGCCTTGAGGGTCAGGGAAGGGAACTTGATGTGGATGGCGGTCATTAGGGGCTCGATTTGTGGCAAGCGGGAAATTATAAACGCGATCATTGTGGGAGCGAGCTTGCTCCGGGCGTCGATCCGACGATAGCGGTGTTTCAGTCACATCATTGTTGGATTTGCCGCCGCCATCGCGAGCAAGCTCGCTCCCACAGGGGCTGGGGGTGTCAGCAATGATGGCAATTCAGTTTCAATTAAGTTCAGCTGGTTAAGGTGGCTCGCCTGGACCCCCGACGCAACGCTGAGGTAGCGCGACGCTGGTACCATTGTGGCTTTCGAGAAGCTCACACCACTGGCACCGGCCAGGTATCCCGGTGATCGGCAGCAGGGCATCGACCAGGATCTGGAATTAGACGCTGTCAGCGGGCAGGTTCTCAAGGATCATCAGGATTCGTAATGAAGGTTTTTTTGTTCAATCGATGCACCGCCGGCCGGATGGCGCTGGTGCTTCTGGCTTTTTGCTCGGCAGTGATGGCCCGCGATCTGGACCAGGATGAAGCCCTGCGCCTGCGTCAACAGGGCGTGATCCTGCCGCTGGAGCAACTGCTGCAGCAGGCAATGGATCGCTACCCCGGCGCGAAACTGCTGGAAGCCGGGCTCGAAGAAAAACACGACGTCTACATTTATGAAGTCGAGCTGCTGACCCCTGAAGGCGTGGTTCGCGAACTGGACATTGAAGCCACCACCGGCCGTTTACTCAAAGACAAGGAAGACTGATCCATGCGTTTGCTGCTGGTGGAAGACCATGTGCCCCTGGCCGACGAACTGCTGGCCGGCCTCAACCGCCAGGGCTATGCGGTGGACTGGCTGGCCGATGGTCGCGATGCGGTGTATCAGGGCAGTACTGAACCTTACGACCTGATCATCCTCGACCTCGGTTTGCCGGGCGTGCCGGGGCTTGAGGTGCTGGCGCAATGGCGCGCGGCGGGTCTGGCCACGCCGGTGCTGATCCTGACGGCCCGAGATTCCTGGGCCGAGCGCATCGAAGGCCTCAAGGCCGGCGCCGACGATTACCTGACCAAACCGTTTCATCCCGAAGAGCTGTTTTTGCGCATCCAGGCGTTGCTGCGTCGTTCCCATGGCCAGGTCAACCAGCCAACGCTCAAGGCCGCCGGGCTGCATCTGGACGAAGGTCGGCAGTGCGTTGTCCGCGACGGTGCGGACATTCAGCTGACCGCCGCGGAGTTTCGCCTGCTGCGTTATTTCATGCTGCACCCCGAGCGGATCCTCTCCAAAAGCCACCTCGCCGAGCACCTCTACGACGGTGAAACCGAGCGCGATTCCAATGTGCTGGAGGTCCACGTCAACCATTTGCGCCGCAAGCTCGGGAAAAGTGTGATTGAAACCCGACGTGGCCAGGGTTACCTGTTCGGCGGGCAAGCCCGGTGAAATCTATCCAGCGCCGCTTGAGCCTGGGCCTGATCAGCGTGATGGTGGTCGTTGGCCTGGTGCTGGCGCAAACCAGCCTGTGGCTGTTCGAAATGGGGTTGCAGCGCTACCTCGAAGCCGGGTTGCGCAATGACAGCGAGAACCTGCTGGCGGCACTGGTGCGCGGGCCGCAAGGCTTGCAACTGGATGAACGACGCCTGTCGCCGGCCTATCAGCGGCCGTTTTCCGGGCATTACTTCCGCATCGATTTCACCGACGGCCATTGGCGTTCCCGGTCGTTATGGGATCAGGAACTGCCGGTGCTCGATCACCCCGGTCTGCATGGCAACCTGCAACTGGGGCCGGAAGGGCAACAGCTGCTGGTACTGCGTACGGACTATCGACGTTCGGGTGTGCCGATCTCCATCAGCGTCGCCGAGGATTACACGCCGATACGCGAAAGCTTCCGGCGCATGCAACAGCTCGGGTTGGGCCTCGGATTGACCGGGCTGCTGCTGATTCTGCTGCTGCAACGGATCACCGTGCGCCGCGCCTTGCGTCCGCTGGAACAGGCCCGCGAGCAGATCGCGCAGTTGCAACAGGGCCAGCGCTCGCAACTCGACGATCAGGTGCCGGTGGAACTGGAGCCACTGGTGGCGCAGATCAACCACCTGCTGGCCCACACCGAAGACAGCCTCAAGCGCTCACGCAATGCCCTGGGTAACCTCGGTCACGCGTTGAAAACGCCGCTGGCGGTGCTGTTGAGCCTGGCTTCAAGCGAGCAGCTTGAGGCGCACCCGCAATTGCGCAAGACCTTCAAGGAACAACTGCAACAGGTCGAGCAACGGCTCAATCGAGAACTCAATCGTGCGCGGTTGTCCGGTGATGCGTTGCCGGGCGCCCTGTTCGATTGCGATGGCGAACTCCCCGGATTGCTGGCAACCCTGAACATGATCCATGGCGAACACCTGGCGCTGAGCTACCGCGCAGCCACCGGCCTGCAATTGCCATGGGATCGTGAAGACCTGCTGGAACTGCTGGGCAACCTGCTGGATAACGCCTGTAAATGGGCGGATGCAGAGGTTTGCGTGAGTGTCGCCGAAACGGCGGACGGGTTTGAACTCAGTGTCGAAGATGACGGTCCGGGCATTCCCGAAGAGCGTCGCGATCAGGTGTTTGGCCGAGGTACGCGGCTGGATGAACAAACAGAGGGGCATGGCCTGGGGCTGGGCATCGTGCGCGACATCGTCGATAGCTGGGGCGGGAAACTGTCGTTGCTGGAAAGCGAGTGGGGCGGGCTGAAGGTCGTGATCGAGTTGCCTAAACACACTTGAAGCCACACCAGGAACCCTGTGGGAGCGAGCTTGCTCGCGATGGCAATCTGTCTGACACATTGATGTCGAATGTGCTGACGCTATCGCGAGCAAGCTCGCTCCCACAGTGGTTTTTCATGGCCGCCGATTGTGAGTACACCCTATTCCACCGGGTGAGGTGTCAGGTTTATGTGTGATGAATCTCCCGATCCTTGGTTTCCGGCATGAAGAAAATACCCAGCACAGCCGTCATCACCGCGATGACGATCGGATACCACAGCCCGTAGTAGATATCCCCCGTGGCCGCCACCATGGCGAACGCCACCGTCGGCAGGAAGCCACCGAACCAGCCATTGCCGATGTGATAGGGCAGCGACATCGAGGTGTAGCGGATGCGCGCCGGGAACAGTTCCACCAGCCAGGCGGCAATCGGCCCGTAGACCATGGTCACGTAGATCACCAGGATGGTCAGGAGCAGCAGCACCATCGGGTAGTTGGTCTTGGCCGGGTCGGCCTTCTCGGGGTAGCCGGCGTCCTTGAGGGCCGTGGCCAGCGTGGCGGTGAACGCGTCGTTCTGGGTCTTGAAATCAGCGGCCGGCATGCCGGTGCCCTCGAAGCTCTGGAGCACTTTTTCGCCGATGCGTACCTGCGCCACGGTGCCCGGCTCTGCCTTCACGTTCTCATAGGGGATAGCCCGTTTTGCCAGCACGGTCTTGGCCAGGTCGCAGGAGCTGGTGAATTTGGCCTTGCCCACCGGGTCGAACTGGAACGAGCACTGGCCGGGATTGGCGATCACCGTGACCGGATTCTTCTCCTGCGCAACGAACACGTCGGGGTTACCGTACTGGGTCAACGCATGGAAGATCGGGAAGTAAGTCAGTGCAGCGATAATGCAGCCGGCCATGATGATGCCCTTGCGACCGATGCGGTCGGACAGGCTGCCGAATATGACGAAGAACGGTGTGCCGATCAGCAGCGAGCCGGCAATCAGCAAGTTGGCGGTCTGCGGGTCGATCTTCAGCGTCTGCAGCAGGAAGAACAGCGCATAGAATTGCCCGGTGTACCAGACCACCGCCTGGCCGGCGGTGCCACCGAGCAGGGCCATGATCACGATCTTGAGGTTTTCCCAGCGGGCGAAGGATTCGGTCAGCGGTGCCTTGGACGCCTTGCCTTCAGCCTTCATTTTCATGAACACCGGTGACTCGCTCAGTTGCAGGCGGATGTAGACCGAGACGATCAGCAACAGGATCGACAGCAGGAACGGAATCCGCCAGCCCCAGGCTTCGAAGGCTTCAGTGCCCAGCGCAGTGCGGCAGGCGAGGATCACCAGCAGTGAAAGAAACAGGCCGAGGGTCGCGGTCGTCTGAATCCACGAGGTGAAGTAGCCGCGTTTGCCCTTGGGTGCGTGTTCGGCCACGTAGGTCGCTGCGCCGCCGTACTCACCGCCCAGCGCCAGGCCTTGCAGCAGGCGCAGGCTGATCAGAATGATCGGCGCGGCTACGCCGATGGTTGCGTAGCCCGGCAGCAAACCCACCACGGCCGTGGAAATACCCATGATCACGATGGTGATGAGGAACGTGTGTTTGCGCCCGATCATGTCGCCCAGCCGACCGAACACAATGGCGCCGAAGGGCCGAACGGCGAAGCCGGCGGCGAAGGCGAGCAGGGCGAAGATGAAGGAAGTCGTTTCGTTGACACCGGCAAAGAAGTGCTTGGCAATGATCGCCGCGAGGGAGCCGTACAGGTAGAAGTCATACCATTCGAACACGGTGCCCAGGGACGAGGCGAAGATGACCTTGCGCTCCTCCCTGGTGATTCCGCGGTTGGGCGTGCTGCCCGTGGTTGTACTGTCGATTGCCACCATGATTTTTCTCCGTTGTTCTTGTTTTAAGGCCGGAGCACCTCTCAATTGTTGCCGCACCCTGGCCCGGGGGCTGATGTCTCGGATTACGTGGCTTGCATTGAGGTTGACGCTAGAAAACGCTGCAAGGTTCCTGAAGCATAATCGGCTTGCGGCAGATATCCACTTGCCACCATTTCATTGAGCGGGGCGCAGAAACAAATGTGGGAGCAAGCTCGCTCCCACAGGTATTTTGTTCGACTTGCCGGGCTCAGACGCGGAACTGATCCATCAAACTCTGCTGCTGGTTCGCCAGGCTGTTGAGCGACCGGCTGACCCGCGCCGATTCATTGGCCTGGCCAGACAGCGACTCGGTCACGTCGCGGATGGTCTCCACGTTGTTGTTGATCTCCTCGGCCACCGCGCTTTGCTCTTCGGCGGCACTGGCGATCTGCATGTTCATGTCGTTGATCACGGTCACCGCGTCGCCGATCTGGCGCAGCGCCGTTACGGCCTGGCCAACCTGCTCGACACTGCCCTGGGCCTGACGATGGCTGTTGTTCATCGAACCCACCACCTCCTGGGTGCCGTTTTGCAGTTGTTCGATCACCAGACGGGTTTCTTCGACAGACTCCTGGGTACGCCGCGCCAGGTTGCGCACTTCATCGGCGACCACGGCAAACCCGCGCCCGGCTTCACCGGCACGGGCCGCTTCAATCGCGGCGTTGAGGGCCAGCAGGTTGGTCTGCTCGGCAATCGCACGGATCACTTCCAGTACCGTACCGATCTTCTCGCTGTTGGCGGCCAGGCCTTCGACCTGAACCATGGCCGCGCTCATGTCGGCGGCGAGGTTGTCGATGCTGGCGGTGGTGCGGTCGATCACGGTCAAGCCCTGACGGGTCGCCTGATCGGCATCGCGAGCGGCGTGGGCCGCTTGCGCGGCGCTGCGGGCGACGTCCTGGGCGGTGGCACTCATTTCGTGGGAGGCGGTCGCGACCTGGTCCACCTGGCGGTACTGCTGCTCCATGCCCGCGCTGGTCTGGGTGGCGATGGCGGATGACTGGTCCGCCGTACTGCGGGCGTCCTGCACCGAGCGTTTCACTTCGGCAATGATCGGTTGCAGCTTGTCGAGGAAACGGTTGAACCAGCCGGCCAACTGGCCCAGTTCATCCTTCTTGTCGTAGGCCAGTCGGCGGGTCAGGTCACCTTCGCCGCTGGCGATGTCTTCGAGCATGTGCGCTACGCCGAGGATCGGTCTGGTGACGCTGCGGGCCATCAGCCACACCAGCACCAGGCCCAGTAGCGCGGCGAGTCCCCCCAGGCCGAGCTCGACCAGCGTACCGGCGGTGTTGCTGTCATCGAGTTGCTTTTTCAGGGCTTCGGCGGGGCCGACCAGGACTTTCTCCGGCACGTCGAGCAATACGCCCCAGGACTTGCCGCCGGGAATCGGCTGGAACGGTGCCAGCACTTTCAGTTGCTGATTGCTGTGCAGGCTGCCGGTTTTGCTGCTGGCGCCGAGCATGCGCAGCAGTTCGGCACCGCTGGCCTTGTCCACGGCATCCAGGCGCTGGCTGAGTTTGCTTGCGTCCGGGCTGTAGCCGGCGAGCAGGCCGGCCGGGCTGATGATGCTGACGCTGGTCTGGCCGTCGTAGAGCTTCTTGCTTGCGCCCAGGCTGACCGCTTGCAGGCTGTTGAGGTTGATGTCCACCGACAGCGAGGCGATGACCTTGCCGTTGACCATCAGCGGGAAAACGATGCTGGTCATCAGCACGTTCTGACCGTCGATCTCATAGAAGTAGGGCTCGATCACGCACGGCATGAGCGTGGTGCGCGGGCAGGTGAACCAGGCATTGGCCGCTTCGCCGCTGGGGCCGGTGCTGGTGTCGGCCATGTCCTTTTCCGGTAGCGCCATGGACGTTACCTTGCCCGGCGTCGGCTGCGACCAGTACAGGGCGAAACGGCCCTTGTCGTTACTGCCCAGTTCGGCCTGGCCGGCGAACAGTTCATCCTTGCCGTCCAGCCCATTGGGTTCGAACACCAGGGACAGACCGAGCAGGTCCGGGTTGGCTTGCAGGGCCGACTTGACTTGGCGGGTCAGGTCTTCGCGCAGGTCGAAGGCATCGAGAAAGCGCTTCTCGGCCTGGTCACGCAAGAACAGCACCTGCCGGGAGAAGCCGTGGCCGTACTGATAGGCGTCCATGAACTGCTGGCGAATCCCCAGTGCCTGGTTTTCGCCCTGGGACTCGATCCGCGCCTGGGCCGCTTCGGTCAGCATCTCCATGCTCGAGGCTTTCACCAGCCCGGAGCTGTGCTCCATGCGGTACAGCGAAAGACCCACCAGCAGGGTCACTATGCCCGCCAGGCACAGCCCGGCCAGCAGGGTGATTTTCCATTGAATGGAAAGTTGTCTGAGCGACATGGAGACGTCCTTATTCGATAAATATCTGAGACTTTGCACTGTAGCGGCCAAAAGGCAGCCTTCTTGAGCCACAAGCGGCAAGCTTCAAGTGAAAAACGCAAAAGCCTGGCGCTTGAGGCTTGCAGCTTGAAGCGGCTTCATTCAAAGTGCGCGCCCTCTAATAAAACCCATTCCTTTTATCCGCTGGCGGCTCTCGCAGACTGCCGGCCGGACTCTTTTCGCTTGCCCAGAGGTATGACAATGAATGCAGTAATTGCCGCGGTCGGCATCATGCTGGTACTCAGCCTGTCCCGCGTGCATGTGGTGATCGCCCTGATCGTCGGTGCGCTGGTCGGTGGTTTGACCGGTGGCCTGGGGATCGAGGCGACGCTCAAGGCTTTCAACAGCGGCCTCGGTGGCGGGGCGACGGTGGCGTTGTCCTACGCCTTGCTCGGTGCTTTCGCCGTGGCCATTGCCAAGTCCGGCATGGCCCATGCGCTGGCCGACAAGGCCCTGGCGATGGTCGATCGCCAGCATGCCAGCGGCGGTGGCCAGGTCAAATGGCTGCTGATCGGCCTGCTCTGGGTCGTGGCCATCGCCTCGCAGAACGTCCTGCCGATCCATATCGCGTTCATTCCGTTGCTGGTGCCGCCGCTTCTATATGTGCTGACCAAGCTGCAACTGGACCGTCGACTGATCGCCTGCGTAATGACCTTCGGCTTGATCACGCCCTACATGTTCCTGCCGGTGGGCTTCGGCAACATCTTCCTGAATGAGATCCTGCTGGCCAACGTCGCCCGCAGCGGTGTGGACATCAGCGGCATCAACGTGACCCACGCCATGGGCATCCCGGCCCTGGGCATGGTGGCGGGCCTGCTGATCGCGTTTGTCAGCTACCGCAAGAAGCGTGTCTACGATCTGGCGAAGATCGAACAGGTTGAGCAAGTGGCGGTGCAATACAACCCGCTGAGCCTGATGGTGGCCGGTGTGGCCATCGCGGCGGCGTTCATCATTCAGTTGTTGCTGGATTCGATGATTATCGGTGCACTGGTTGGCTTCCTGATTTTCTCGGTGTCGGGCATCGTCAAATGGCGCGACACCGATGACCTGTTCACCGAAGGCATGAAAATGATGGCGATGATCGGTTTCATCATGATCGCAGCCTCCGGGTTTGCCGAAGTGATGAAGGCCACCGGTGAGGTGCAGACGCTGGTCGAGTCGTCGGCGTCCTACATCGATCACAGCAAAGGCATTGGCGCCTTGCTGATGTTGCTGGTGGGGTTGCTGGTGACCATGGGCATCGGCTCGTCGTTCTCCACCGTGCCGATCCTGGCGGCGATCTTCGTGCCGCTGTGCGTGCAACTGGGCTTCAGCCCGTTGGCCATCGTGTGCATCGTCGGCACGGCCGGTGCCCTGGGCGACGCCGGCTCGCCCGCCTCGGACTCGACCCTGGGCCCGACCTCCGGCCTGAACATCGACGGCCAGCACCATCACATCTGGGACACCGTGGTCCCGACCTTCCTGCACTACAACCTGCCGTTGCTGGCGTTTGGCTGGGTTGCGGCGATGGTTCTGTAAGCAATTCCCTTCTGATCACCCTGGATCAAAATGTGGGAGCGAGCTTGCTCGCGATGGCGGTCTGTCAGGCAACTTGATGCTGAATGTGCCGCCGTCATCGCGAGCAAGCTCGTTTCCACAGGGGATCTTCAACGGTCTGACTGACCGCGTTCAACTTTTGGCCCGGCGTGCCGTTAAAGCTTTTAACCACGCCAACAAAATCAAAAGAGTGAACGTCATGCGCATGAGCCTCAAGGCCAAAGTCCTGTCCCTTGCCGTCCTCCCGGTGTTGCTGTTTGCGCTGGTCATTAGCCTGACCACGCTGTTCATTCTTCAGGATCAGGCGCGCAAGGAAGTCGAGCAGACCCGCGAACGCCTGCTCAGCGATGCCAAGGCGACCCTGCAAAGCTACGTGGCCGTGGCCATGACCACGATCAAACCGCTCTACGACGCGGCCGCCCCCGGCGATGAGGCGGCGCGGGCCCAGGTGATCAAGCTGCTGTCGAGCATCAGCTATGGCAAGGACGGCTACTTCTTCGGCTACGACTCCAACACCGTGCGCCTGTTCAAGGCCAACAGCCCCGAAGGCGTGGGCCAGAGCTTCAAGGACAACCGCGACCCGAACGGTGTCTACGTCAACCGCGACCTGGTGAAAGTCGCCAGGGACGGCACGCACTACCTGCAATACAGCTCGCCCTTGCCCGGCAACACCCAGGTGCTGGTGCCCAAGCTCGGTTACACCGAATACCTACCGAAGTGGGACATGGCGGTCGGCACCTCGGTCAACCTCGACGGCATCGAAGCACAAGTGGCCGTGGTCGAAGCCAAGGTCCAGGAGCGCATGCAAGGCATGGTGCTGAGCATCGTCGGCGTGGCGGTCGTGGTGCTGCTGGTGATTGCCGCTGCCGGGATGTTGCTGGCCAATACCATTCTGCGTCCGCTGCATTTGATGAAAGCCAACCTCGACGACATCGCCGCGGGCGAGGGCGACCTGACCCGCCGCCTGACCATCACCAGCCAGGACGAACTCGGCGAACTGGCCGGCTCGTTCAACCGTTTCGTCGACAAGATCCACGGCCTGGTACGGCAGATCACCGAAATGACCTCGCAACTGACCGGGCTGGTGAATCAGGTGTCCGACCAGGCCAACCGTTCGGACCAGGCCATGGAACGCCAGCGTCACGAAACCGATCAGGTGGCCACGGCGATCAACGAAATGTCGGCGGCGGCCCAGGAAGTGGCCAAAAGCGCGCAGAACGCCGCGGTGGCGGCCCAGCAGACCGACGAAGAAGGTCAGGCTGCCAAGCGCGTGGTGGCCGGCAGCATCGAGAAAATCCATGCCCTGGTGGACGACATCCGCAGCAGCGGCGTGTCCCTCGACAGCCTGCAAAAAGACGTGTCGTCGATTGTCAGCGTGCTCGGGGTGATCCGCTCGATTGCCGAGCAGACCAACCTGCTGGCGCTCAACGCCGCCATTGAAGCGGCCCGCGCCGGTGAGGCAGGGCGCGGCTTTGCGGTGGTGGCCGATGAAGTGCGGGCACTGGCCAGCCGCACGCAAATCAGCACCCAGGAAATCCAGGGCATGATCGACCGCTTGCAGGCCGGCACTCAGTCGGCGGTGGAGGCGATGCGTCGCTCCAGCGAGGCCGGCGACGGCACCTCGGCCCAGGCCAACGAGGCGGGGGCTTCGCTGGACACCATGGCCCAGCTGATCGCGACAATCAATTCGATGAACGCACAGATCGCCAGTGCCGCCGAAGAGCAGACCGCCGTGGCCGAAGAGATCAATCGCAGCGTGCATCAGATTGCCGTGGCGGTAGACAACGTCGCCGACGAAACCCAACTTGGCGCTCAGACTTCGCGCAGCCTGGCCGACCTCGGTCAGCGCCTGGGCGGTCTGGTGGGGCAGTTCCGGATCTGATTAAAACATTTGTGGCGAGCGAGCAAGCTCGCKCGCCACAAAAGATCGCAGCCTGCGGCAGCTCCTACACTTACGGTGTGCATCTGAGCACTGGCGACCACACAAGAGGAGTCAGACCCATGATTGATCGTGAAAGTATCTGCGATTGTCCGAAATGTTCCTGCAAACTCGGTGAGCATCCGATTGCCCGTCACGGCAAGCATTACTGCTGTGAAGCCTGCGCCAAACACCATGAGCACGGCGAGGAGTGCGCTTCCCAAGGCTGCAAGTGTGCCCACTGAAAACCACGGCACACGCAAAAGTGGAGCCTAGTCCGGCTCCACTTCCAGCCTGAGGCTGTCATCCTCCAGTCGTTCGCTGTGGCGGACGGTGCCCTGCAAGCGCCGCCCTTCGACCCGCAGCACCAAGGTCTTCGCTTGCTCCAGATCTTCCGGCAGTGGTGCCAGGACGCGTATGGCGAAGCAGAATGGGTCATTTTCGACCTGTTCCAGTCCGATCAGGCACTCGGCGCTTTTGCTGATGCGCCCCACTAGCGTGTCCAGACCGTAGTCCAGCTGCGCAGGGCTGCTGACGGGTGTCGCGGTCATTTTCCTTCTCCCCGATCCTGATGGTTGCCAGAGATTAGTTCGCCGGCCGCCACTTGACGTTTTCCACGCCGAATTTTTCAGCCATCGGCTTGCTGGTCTTTTGCACCTTCTCGCGTCCAAATCGGGGGATTCGCCCCACCCCCGCATCACAGCTCGCCCAATGCCAGGCTTCTGCGTTATCCATTTTTTCCAGTCGGATGATGAATGACTTCGGAGCGCCATGGAGGGTGTACTCAATGACGAATAATTTTGCACTGTTCATAAAGCTCCGGTTCCTCCCTGTTGTACATAGAAGGATCGCGCGCCATCAGGAAAATTCACTCGGTTTGTCGGAAGGCGGCGGTTGCTGGCGACAAGTTCGGTGTCTCGTTACCATGGGGCCTTCCCAAACCCCAATGAACATAGACCATGGCCCTCGCCGCCCCGCCTGACCTGAGTGACACCGATGTGCCCGTGCAACCGCTGGCTCGCACCTATCCGCGCGGGTTGTACATCGAGCCTCACGAGCACGTCTGGGGCCAATTGCTGTATGCGATGAGCGGGGTGATGTGGGTCGAGACGCCGTATGAGGCGCTGGTGGTGCCACCGCAACGGGCGGTGTGGTTGCCGCCCGGCGTGCCCCACGGGATTCGCGTGGTGTCCGACCTGCAAATGCGCAATATCTACTTGCGCCCGTCCCTGGCGGCGACCCTGGATGACAGCGTGCAAGTCATTGAGGTCGGCGGCTTGCTGCGCGAGCTGATCGTCGGTCTGGTGGAGCAGGGCAACGACGGGGCGCCCGAGTATTACGACGCGCTGGTGGGCCTGGCGCTGCTGGAACTCAAGCGGGCCAGGCGTTCGCTGCTGAAAATCCCGCTGCCGGACGATTCCGATCGACGGCTGATGAACCTGTGCCAGGCGGTCATGTCTGCGCCCTCGCTGGAGATTCCGTTCGAACAGCACGCGCAATCGGCCGGTGCCAGCGTGCGGACCCTGGCGCGGCTGTTCAAGGACGGTCTGGGCATGGGCTTCGCCGAGTGGCGGCGTCAGGTGCAACTGGCGACGGCGGTGGCCGGGTTGATCCAGGGCGTACCGGTCAGCGCGATTGCCCGGGAGCTGGGGTATTCGCCGAGCAGCTTCAGTGACATGTTTCGGCGTGAACTGGGCGTTGCCCCTTCGCAGTTTCCTGCGGCGCAACGCCAGGACTGAATTCGTCGAGGCCAGGCTTTGGCCGAAATTCAGAAGCACTTGGCCGATGCTCGCAGGCTACGCCCTCTAGACTCAGCGCATACCTCAATTGCCCCGGAGTCTGCCATGAACTACCTCATGTCACTGGCCATCGGTCTGGGCGTCGGTCTGCTCTACGGCGCCCTGGATTTTCGTTCCCCCGCACCCCCGGCCATCGCGCTGGTGGGCCTGCTCGGTATGCTCGCCGGTGAAAAGCTCTGGCCGATGGGGCGGGGGCTGGTGGCTGGCTGGATCTCCTGAACCCTTCCTTTATTCAATGGACACGCCCATGAAAGCTCTGCAATTCGCCAACACCGGTGATCTCTCGGCCTTGCGCTACGTCGAGGTACCGACCCCCGTGCCCGGCGCCGATGAAGTGCTGGTCGAGATCAAGGCCGCTGGTCTCAACCCCAGCGATGTGAAGAACGTGCTGGGACGTTTTCCCTACACCACCTTGCCGCGGATTCCCGGTCGCGATTTTGCCGGTGTCGTCGTGGCCGGCCCGCAGGCGCTGATCGGCCAGGAAGTCTGGGGCACGGGCAAGGAACTGGGCTTTTTCGCCGACGGTTCCCACGCGCAATTCGTCAAGCTGCCGGCCAACGGCGTGGCGCTCAAACCCACGCATTTGAGCTTCGCCCAGGCCGCCAGCCTTGGCGTGCCGTACACCACGGCGTGGGATGCGCTGGAGCGCAGCCTGGTGACCGCCGAAACACGATTGCTGGTCATCGGTGGCGGGGCGGTCGGCAGTGCCGCGCTGGCCTTGGCCAAGGTGCGCGGTGCCCGGGTGCTGGCGGCCGCGCGGCGTGCAGAGCAGGTCAAGGACTTGCAGGATCAGGGCTATCAGACCCTGCAACTGGATAAACCCGAAGATTTGGGCGCACAGGTCAACGCGGTGTATGCCGGCGGCGCCGACGTGATTTTCGACACCACCGGTTTCTGGCTGCCGGCCTCGGTGCCAGCCCTGGCCGCGTTCGGCCGCATCGCGATCATCGCGGCACCCGTGGACGGTCACGTGCAGTTGCCGGCCCTGGCGTTGTATCGCAAGGGTGGCTCGGTGGTGGGAATCAACTCGCTGCTGTACGGGGTACAGGCCTGTGCGGCGATGCTCGACCAGTTTGGCCGGTTCTTCGATCAGGACCTGTTGCCGTTGCCGCAGGGCTTGTTCGAGTCGCCATTGGCCGAAGGCCTGGAGCGTTATGCCGAAGTGAATCAGGGCAGTGGTGAGAAAGTGATTCTGTTGCCTTGATTCCGCCCCCCGGGAGATGCCGCCCGCGGCATCTCCTGCAAAGAAAAAGGCGCGTTTGCTGTAGGATTAGTTACCTAGACTTTAAGAGGTACCCCTATGAGCGAGCCGATTCGCCTGACCCAATACAGCCACGGCGCCGGTTGCGGTTGCAAGATTTCCCCCCAGGTGCTGGAAGTGATCCTGGCCGGCAGCGGGGCGCAGAACCTCGACCCGAAGCTTTGGGTCGGCAACGCCTCGCGAGATGACGCAGCGGTGTATGCCATCGATGAAGAGCGCGGCGTGGTCTCGACCACCGACTTTTTCATGCCGATCGTCGACGATCCCTTCGATTTCGGCCGAATTGCTGCGACAAATGCCATCAGCGACATCTATGCGATGGGCGGCGATCCGTTGATGGCGATTGCGATTCTGGGCTGGCCGGTGAACGTGCTGGCGCCGGAAATTGCCCGGGAAGTGATACGTGGCGGCCGCTCGGTGTGTGACGCGGCGGGCATTCCGTTGGCAGGCGGGCACTCCATCGACGCGCCAGAACCGATCTTCGGCCTGGCCGTCACCGGTCTGGTGGAAAAACGCCACATGAAGCGCAACGACACCGCCACGGCCGGTTGCCTGCTTTATCTGACCAAACCCCTCGGCATCGGCATCCTTACGACTGCCGAGAAAAAGGGCAAGTTGCGTCATGCCGACATCGGCCTGGCCCGGGACTGGATGTGCACCCTGAACAAACCCGGCAGCCGTTTCGGCAAGCTCGACGGCGTGACCGCGATGACCGATGTCACCGGTTTCGGCCTGCTCGGGCACCTGGTGGAAATGGCCGACGGCAGCCAGCTCACGGCGCGCATTGAATATGACCGCGTACCGCGCCTGCCGGGGGTCGAGTATTACCTGGAACAGGGCTGTGTACCGGGCGGGACTCTGCGCAATTTCGACAGCTACGCCAGCAAGCTCGGACGCCTTCAGGAACTGCACAAACGCGTACTCTGCGACCCGCAGACCAGCGGCGGCCTGCTGATTGCCGTGACGCCTGAAGGCAACGAGCAATTCCTCTCGGTGGCCGCCGAACTGGGCCTGAGCCTGGAACCGATCGGTGAACTGGTCGAGCGACAGAGCAACGCGGTCGAGGTGTTTTGATGTTCGCCGACTGCACTGATTACCGCGACATCTTCCTCAACGACCGGCCCATGATGGACGCCCGCGCGCCGGTCGAATTCAACAAGGGCGCGTTTCCCGGTGTGATCAACCTGCCGTTGATGAATGACCATGAACGCCAGCGGGTCGGCACCTGCTACAAGCAGCAAGGCCAGCAAGCGGCCATCGTGCTGGGGCATCAACTGGTGTCGGGCGCGGTCAAGGCCGAACGCATCCAGGCCTGGGCTGATTTTGCCCGGGCGCATCCGGATGGCTTGCTGTATTGCTTCCGCGGCGGCCTGCGCTCGCAGATTGTCCAGCAATGGCTCAAGGACGAGGCCGGCATCGACTACCCACGGGTGGGCGGCGGCTACAAGGCCATGCGCACCTTCCTGCTGGACACCCTCGATCAAGCCGTGACCCAGTGCGATTTCGTCCTGCTGGGCGGGATGACCGGCACCGGCAAAACCGAGGTGCTCACGCAACTGGGCAACAGCGTGGACCTTGAAGGTCATGCCAACCACCGCGGTTCCAGTTTCGGCAAGCGTGCCACCGGACAGCCTTCCAACATCGACTTCGAAAACCGCCTGGCGGTGGACGTACTGAAGAAGCGTGCCCGGGGCATCGAGCAGTTCGTATTGGAAGACGAAAGCCGCGCGGTGGGCAGTTGTGCGCTGCCGTTGCCGCTGTATCAGGGCATGCAGCAGTTTCCGATGGTCTGGCTGGAAGACAGCCTGGAAGGGCGGGTCGAGCGGATCCTGCGCGATTACGTGGTGGATCTGTGCGCCGAATTCATCGACGTGCATGGCGATGACGGCTTTGCATTGTTTTGCGAACGCTTGCTGGCAAGCCTGAACAATGTGCAGAAACGCCTGGGTGGCGAGCGTCATCGGCGCATGCTGGTTTTGATGGAGGATGCGTTGGCCGAGCAGGCCCGCAGTGGCGCGGTGGATCTGCACCGGGGCTGGATCGAAGGGTTGCTGTGCGAGTATTACGATCCGATGTACGCGTTCCAGCGCGAGAAGAAAGACGCACGGATTGAGTTTGCCGGGGAGCGGGGAGCGGTTCTCGAGTATCTGCGCGAGCGGGTGAATCAGAAGGGTTGAGGGTGCTTTTGCCGGCCTCATCGCGAGCAAGCTCGCTCCCACAGTAGATCTTCAGTGAACACAGATATTGTGTACGACGCAGATCCAATGTGGGAGCGAGCTTGCTCGCGATGGGGCCGGATCAGGCATGACAGGTATCAGGTCGGGCAGGTTTCAGCACCGTTATCCAGGCCTTGCTTGTACACATGGCTCTGCAAGCTGGCCTTGCCGTTATGCCAGGTCAGGGTGAGCACATACAGCGAGTCATAATCGCTGGATTCCCAATCTTCTGTGATGGTCATTTTCTTGCCGGTGGCGTCGCCGGCCACCGTGTTGATCAGCTCCGGCAGGTAGCCGTGTGACCAGGCGGTGTAGATGACCGAGTTGTGATACTTGCCCTGGAGCAGTTCTTCGGCCAGGTCACTGGTGTCATTGGCGGAAAAATTGATGTTCACCGGCAGGCCCAGCTTGATGGCGCTGGGGCTGATGGTCATCAGTGGGCGGATGTAGCTGTAGGAGTTGTCGAGCTCGCCTTCCTCGACGTTACGGGTCGGGTTCGCCGCAAACACATAGTTGGCCTTGCCGAACTTTTCCGGCAGCAGCGTGGCCAGGTCGATGGCGCGGTTCAGTCCCTGGCAATTGAGCTGGCCCAGGCCGCCGGCGGGTTTTTCCCCGTGGCGCAGGAAGACCAGCGTCTGGGTGCCATCCATCGGTTGGGCGCGACTCAGGCCGGGCTCCAGCGACAGGAACAACGCGCTGACCACCAAGAGGGCGGGTAACAAAAGGTAGGCGCGATGTTTAAAGCGTTTGGCAAAATTGAACAGATTCATGAATAAAAGGTTCTTCAGCGCAATTCGGTTAAGGCTGACAAACCTTTACACCTCGATTGTCCTGCGTCGGGTGTTTTCCATGTCGTTGAAGCCGGTCCGTTTTCAAAGGAGTGGTGCTCAGAGTCCCCTGAACCCGTTTGGTTCGATTCCGGCCGAATGCGCGGCAATGTACCGGTAACCTTCACGGGTTTGCAGCGAAGGTTATCGACAGGATGTTGCACAATTGTGGACACACTACACCCAATGGCATTGAAACGGTCGTGAACTCTATTGATCTCGCCTATCAGTGAGATCAATGGCTTCAAGGGATCGCTGAGCCGATATCTGCATTATGATCGTCACTCTCAATGTCTTCGTGGATCCCGCCCATGACCGATTTGTCCGCATTCCCCATCACCCGCAAATGGCCTGCCCAATACCCGGAGTGGATTCAGCTGTACTCCTTGCCGACCCCCAACGGCGTCAAGGTCTCGATCATGCTCGAAGAGATCGGCCTGCCGTATGAGCCTCACCGGGTAGGCTTCGACACCAACGACCAGATGTCCCCGGAATTTCTCTCCCTCAATCCCAACAACAAGATTCCGGCGATCCTCGACCCCCACGGTCCGGACGACCGGCCGCTGGCGCTGTTCGAGTCGGGGGCGATCCTGATCTACCTGGCCGACAAGAGCGGGCAACTGCTGGCCCAGGAGTCGGCAGCGCGCTACGAAACCATTCAGTGGCTGATGTTCCAGATGGGCGGCATTGGTCCGATGTTCGGCCAGCTCGGGTTTTTCAACAAGTTCGCCGGCAAGGACTACGAAGACAAGCGTCCCCGTGACCGCTACGTCGAGGAGAGCAGACGCCTGCTCAAGGTGCTCGACGGCCGGCTGCAAGGGCGCGACTGGATCATGGGCGAGCGCTACACCATCGCCGACATCGCCACCTTCCCGTGGGTGCGTAACCTGATCGGTTTCTACGAGGCTGGCGATCTGGTGGGCATTCAGAACTTCCCTAACGTCACGCGGGTGCTGGAACGATTCCTGGCGCGGCCGGCGGTGGTGCGCGGGTTGCAGATTCCGAGCCCGGTCGCGAGCTGATATACCGCCGCTCCCACAGGGGGATGTGGTGTTCTCAGGTCGCGCCAAAAAACGGCCGGATCCCGTGATCGCGGAAATACCGTTCGATCACTTTCGGGTCCGCACACGTTTCGGCAATCGCCACATAGGTATCGGGCCGCAACAGATAAAAGCCGTTGCGCCCCAGGCCCGCGGCTTCGAACGCCGGTCGCCAGTCGAACACATGCAGTGGTAGATGGTGCTCATTGCACCAGGCGATCATCTCGTCGCTGGTATCGCCATAGACATGCACCTGCCAGGTCAGGCACTTGAGCGACTCGAAATTATCCCCCTCACCGTCATGGGCCCAGGGCAGGCGATCGCCGCCATGCACGTGCCCGGCAACGCCCGTGCTCAGCGGCATGCCCCGATAATTCAGGGTGATCTGCGACACCGTGCGAAACATGAACTCGCGGGAGGTTTCGAACGAGGTTATTTTCGGTATCAAGAACGGTGCCAGGCGTGTACGCAGCAAATCCGCCATCCGTCCTTCGGCGGTGACGAAGTTGAAGACCCGGTCGGTGGTGGCCACCAGTTTGCGGGCAAACGCGATGCGCTCGGTTTCATAGGTGTCGAGCAGTCTGGCCTCGGCACCGCCGCTCAACACGGCCGCCAGTTTCCAGGCCAGGTTGATGGCATCGCCAATCCCGGTGTTCATGCCCTGGCCGCCCGCCGGGCTGTGGACGTGGGCGGCATCGCCCAATAAAAACGCCCGGCCGTTGCGGAAGTTATCCGCCACCCGGTGATGCACGCGGTAGGTCGAGAACCAGTTCAGTTGCTCGATCTTCACCTTCATATGCTCGATGGCTCGGCTGCTGACGTCCTCGAAGCGCAGGGTCTCGGCGTGTTCGGCGCGCTCGTCGCGCACCGTGCCGATCAGACGGGCACGACCACCGCCTCCCAGCGGGAACACGGCGAGGAAGTCTGCCTCGTCGAGATCCACATGCAGTTCGCCGTTGAATGTCGGGCCGCTGCCCTGCACGTCGGCGACGTAGAAAATCTGTTGGTAAGTCCCGCCGGGAAACCCGGTATCCAGGGTCTTGCGCACAATCGACCGGGCACCGTCGCACCCGGCCAGGTAACAGGCCTGGCAGGTTTCCTGTTGACCGTCGGGCAGGTGCAGCGTGGCCGTGATGCCGTCTGCGGTTTGCTCGAAGCCAGCCAGTTCGGTGTTGCGTTCCACCGAGATACCGAAGGCTTCCAGGCGCTCGATCAGCAGCCGTTCGTGTTCGTCCTGCGGGAAAATTTCAAGAAACGAGTAGGGGGTCAGGCCTTCACCGATCTGAGACAGGGGCAGGCGCGCCACGGGCTCACCCTTGACCCAGAAGTTGCCGGCCACTACTTGATGGCCGTTTTGCACCACGGCGTCGTCCAGTCCGAGTTGGCGATACAACTCCAGCGTCCGTGCCTGGACGGCCAGCGCCCGGGACGTGGTGCCGGGGGCCGAGGTTTTGTCGACGATCCGCACGCGCACGCCCAGTTTGCTCAGCCACAACGCCAGGACCAGCCCGGTCGGGCCGGCACCGATGATCAACACGTCGCTACGGTGCATGAACCTGTCCTCCTCGCTGCGTGAATCAAGTATGGTCCAGTCGGGGAGGGCGGCAACCGTCGGACTGCCATGGACGTAGCCGCTGACCTGCCATTGGTCGTATGGTTGGCCCGGACCAACGGATTAGATGGAACGACATGCAAATCAGATTGATCACAAGCGTCGCCGTGTTGCTGGTATTGGCCGGTTGCGGCAGCCAACGGACCCAGGAACCGGCGGCGCGCAGCCCGGCCGAAGTGAAGGCCGAGATTGTGCGTTTGCTGCCGGCCAAGGCCGCCGATCCCCAGGGTTGGGCCACGGATATCCAGGTGGCGTTTACCGCGCAAGACATCTCGCCGACCACGCAAAACCTGTGCTCGGTGCTGGCGGTGACCGAGCAGGAGTCGACCTTTCAGGTCGATCCGAGCGTACCGGGGCTGGGCAAGATCGCCCGCGACGAGATCGACCGCCGCGCCACCAAGGCGCACATTCCCGGCCTGTTGGTGAGCGGTGCGTTAATGCTCGATTCGCCCAACGGCAAAAGCTACAGCAACCGCCTGAATGCCGCGCGCAGTGAAAAGGAACTGAGTGCGATTTTCGACGATTTCATCGACATGGTACCGATGGGCAAAAAACTGTTCGGCGGCTTCAACCCGGTGCATACCGGCGGGCCGATGCAGGTCGGCATTGATTTTGCCGAACAGCAGGCCAAGGGCTATCCGTACCCGGTGAAGGGCTCGATTCGCCATGAAGTGTTCACTCGGCGCGGTGGCATGTATTTCGGCATCGCGCATCTGCTTGGGTACCCGGTGAGCTACCCGCAGCCGCTGTACCGCTTTGCGGACTTCAACGCGGGTTGGTACGCCAGCCGCAACGCCGCGTTTCAGAACGCGGTAAGTCGGGCTTCCGGTATCCCGTTGGCGCTGGATGGCGATCTGGTGAACTACGGTTCGATCATGCCCGGCACCACGGAACTGGCCGTGCGCACCCTCGGTAAGCAACTGGACATGCGCAATCCGACGATCCGTGAGCAACTGGAGGAGGGGAAAACCCTGGCGTTCGAAGACGGCAAACTCTATCGGCGGGTTTTCGAGCTGGCCGAACGGGCTGAGGGCCGGCCGTTGCCCCGTGAAGTGTTGCCGGGGATCGTGCTGCAAAGCCCGAAAATCACCCGCAAACTCACCACCGCGTGGTTCGCCAAACGGGTCGATGAGCGTTACCAGCGCTGCATGGTGCGGGCAGGAAAGTAATCGCGGCGCAAAAAAAGCATAAAAAACCCGGCGGGTGAGGCCGGGTTTTCGTCGGGGCTTGCGGTAAAGCACTGCATTCAGACAGCGCGGCTTTCGATCAGACGGTCCGAGCCACCTTCAGCAACGCGGTTTTGCAGGAGCTTGTCGGAACCGCCTTCGGCAACGCGGTTTTGCAGCAGTTTGTCGGAACCGCCTTCAGCAACGCGGTTTTGCAGGAGCTTGTCGGAACCGCCTTCGGCCACACGTTTTTCCAGCAGACGATCCGAACCACCTTCGGCCACACGGTTCTCGATCAGGCGATCGGAACCACCCTCGGCCACACGGCTTTCAATCAGTCGATCCGAGCCGCCTTCAGCGACCACAGGTTGAGCAGAGGTAGCAGCAAAAGCGTTAACTGCGAAAACCGAGAAAGCGATGCTGAGGAGGGTCTGGCGTTTCATGATGGTGTGCTCCGGGGGTGCTTATGGGTTGGTATGGAGCAGATGTTACGCCGGGGATTTTTTATGAGAACTTCATTGCGGTGATGGTGAACATCGACGGCAATGATAGGACCGACGCCATATCCCTTGTGAGCGTGATGGTGCGATCGTCGGATGGCCGCTGTATGGCGGGTGGCGGCTTCTACACTGGATAGCTGGCGCGTTCCTCTGCCGGGACGATTGATGAGGCACTGCAGAGATCGCGGTGTGAAAGGAGACGTTTATGTACCAGCTCTACGGTTATCAGAACTCCGGGGCGGCGGCCATCGAAGCCGCCCTTGAACTCTGTGATATTCCTTATCGCTTCATCGATGTCGAGGCATCCGCGGAGGCGGCCCAGGCGCTGGAGAAACTCAATCCGCTCAAACAGATCCCGACCTTGCAGCTACCCGATGGCAGTGTCCTGACCGAGAGCGCGGCAATCCTGATTCACCTCGGTCTGTCCTTTCCCGCGTCGGGGTTGTTGCCGCCAGACCCGGCCGAGCGGGCCCAGGCCATTCGCGGCATGGCGTACATCGTCAGCAATTGCTATGCGGCCATTGGCATCATTGATTACCCCGAGCGCTGGCTGGCCGAGGCGGATGAGTCGTCCAGGCAGAACCTCATGGAGGGCGCCCGCCGGCGCCTGCACTGGAGTTGGGAGGTGTTTGCCGATCAGTTCTCGGGCGAGTTGTATCTGGGCAGCGAGAAGCCAGGGGCCCTGGATGTGCTGGCGGCGGTGATCTCGCGATGGGCGGGCAGTCGGGAACATTTGCGCAGTGCCCGGCCGGGTTTTTTCGCCTGGCTGGAACGCATCGACCGCCACCCGGCGCTGGCGCCGGTGTTCGCCCGGCATTGGCCAGCCTGAACACACCACTCACCCTGTGGGAGCGAGCAAGCTCGCTCCCACAGGGGATCTTCGGCGTGTCGTCTCACTCCCCGCGAATATACTGTTCCAGCTGCTTGATCAGTTCCGCCTGTTCGGCAATCGCTTCCTTGACCAGGTCACCAATCGACAGCAGGCCAATCAATTTGCCGCCTTCCACCACCGGCAAGTGGCGCAGGCGTCTATCGGACATGATGCCCAGGCAGGTCTCCACGGTTTGATGGGTGTCGACGGTAATCACCGGTGACACCATGATGTCGCGCACCGGCGTGCCCACCGAGGAGCGGCCATGCAGCACCAGTTTGCGTGCATAGTCCCGTTCACTGATGATGCCCAGCACTTCATCATTCTCCACCACCAACAAGGCACCGACGTTTTTCTCGGCCATCTTCATCAGCGCTTCGAGCACCATGTGATCGGGTTTGATCTGGTGCACTTCCTGATTCTTCTGATCTTTGAGCTTGAGCAGTTGGGCGACGGTTTTCATGGTGGTTACTCGGGGGTTGTCGTTGTTCTTGAAGAATCGTAGACGCGAGCGTTCAGGGCAAGGGCGAAAGCGGCAGATAACACGCAAAAAACGCCATTCGGCGGTTTTTCTTCGGCAAACCTCACATTTTCGGCCCGGCACACCTCCTGTGGGAGCGAGCTTGCTCGCGATGACGGTATGTCAGTCAACGTAGATGTTGAATGATAAGCCGCCATCGCGAGCAAGCTCGCTCCCACAGGGGCTGCGTCTGCCTGACAGGTCTGCGGCAATCGCGCTATTGCGACTGATGACGGGTAGAATCACCCTCTGAATCAGTTTCGAGGTTTGCAGTGGTGGATCTACAGCAGGGCTTCGTCCTGACCCGGCATTGGCGCGACACCCCGGCCGGTACGGAAGTCGAGTTCTGGCTGGCGACCGACAGCGGTCCCCGGCGCATCCGCTTGCCTCACCAACCGTCGGTGGCGTTCATCCCTGCTGCGCAGCGTCAGGCGGCCGAAAGCGTTTTGCATGACGAGAAGAACGTCGAGCTCAGGCCCCTGGCCCTGCAGGATTTCGAACATCGTCCGGTCCTCGGTCTTTACTGCCAGCAACACGGCCAGTTGATGCGCCTGGAAACCGCGCTGCGCCGGGCCGGTGTCGAGGTGTTCGAAGCCGATGTGCGCCCGCCGGAACGCTACATGATGGAACGCTTCATCACCGCGCCGGTGCGCTTCAGTGGCACGCCGAATGCCGAGGGTCTGCTGCTCGACGCGCAGATGAAACCCGATCCGGACTACCGGCCGAGCCTGAAGCTGGTGTCCCTGGACATCGAGACCACGGCCCAGGGCGAGTTGTATTCGATTGCCCTGGAAGGTTGCGGCGAGCGTCAGGTGTACATGCTCGGTCCGCCCAACGGCGACGCCAGTCAGGTGGACTTCCAGCTCGAATACTGCGATTCGCGGACCCTGCTGCTGAAGAAACTCAACGACTGGTTTGCCCGGTTCGACCCCGACGCGATCATCGGCTGGAACGTCGTGCAGTTCGACTTGCGGGTGCTTCACGAACATGCCCGGCGCCTGGCGGTGCCGTTGAAACTGGGGCGTGGCGGCGAGGAAATGCAGTGGCGCGAACACGGCAGCGGCAACCATTACTTCGCTTCAGCCGCTGGCCGCCTGATCATCGATGGTATTGAGGCCCTGCGTTCGGCGACCTGGAGTTTCCCTTCGTTCAGCCTAGAAAACGTCGCGCAAACCCTGCTCGGCGAGGGCAAGTCCATCGACAACCCGTACCAGCGCATGGACGAAATCAATCGCATGTTCGCCGAGGACAAACCGGCGCTGGCCAAATACAACCTCAAGGACTGCGAACTGGTCACGCGGATTTTCGCCAAAACCGAGTTGCTCACCTTCCTGCTGGAGCGGGCCAGCGTCACCGGTTTGCCGGCCGATCGCATGGGTGGTTCGGTGGCGGCGTTCACGCACCTGTACATGCCGTTGATGCACCGTCAGGGTTTCGTTGCGCCAAATCTCGGTGGCAAGCCACCCGAAGCCAGCCCCGGTGGTTTTGTCATGGATTCGCAACCGGGACTGTACGAATCGGTGCTGGTGCTCGACTACAAAAGCCTCTACCCGTCGATCATCCGCACCTTCCTGATTGACCCCGTGGGGCTAATTGAAGGGCTCAGGCACCCGGACGACAGCGAGTCGGTGCCGGGTTTTCGTGGCGCGCGCTTTTCGCGCACCCGGCATTGCCTGCCGTCCATCGTCGCCCGGGTGGCCGAAGGCCGGGAAACCGCCAAGCGCGAACACAACGCACCGCTTTCCCAGGCGCTGAAAATCATCATGAACGCCTTCTACGGTGTGCTCGGCTCCAGCGGTTGTCGCTTCTTCGACACGCGCCTGGCTTCGTCCATCACCTTGCGCGGGCACGAGATCATGCTGCGCACCCGCCAGTTGATCGAGGCCCAGGGCCATGCAGTGATTTATGGCGACACCGATTCGACCTTCGTCTGGCTGCGTCGCGCCCATGGCCAGCAGGAGGCGGCGCAGATCGGCCACGCGCTGGTGGCGCACGTCAATCAGTGGTGGCGCGAGCACGTACAGCAGGAATACGGCTTGCAAAGCGTTCTCGAATTGCAGTTCGAAACCCACTACAAGCGCTTTTTGATGCCGACCATTCGCGGCGCCGAAGAAGGCAGTAAAAAGCGCTACGCGGGGCTGGTGACCCGTGCCGACGGCAGCGACGAAATGGTCTACAAAGGCCTGGAAACCGTGCGCACCGACTGGTCGCTGCTGGCCCGGCAATTCCAGCAGGAGTTGTATTCGCGGATCTTCCTGCGCAAGCCCTATCAGGACTATGTGCGCGACTACGTGCGCAAGACCCTGGCCGGTGAATTCGATGACCGGCTGATCTACCGCAAACGCCTGCGCCGCACCCTCGATGACTATCAGCGCAACGTACCGCCCCATGTGCGCGCGGCGCGCCTGGCCGACGAGTACAACGACCGCCAGGGGCGCCCGCGGCAGTACCAGAACGGCGGCTGGATCAGCTACGTGATTACCGTCGCCGGCCCCGAGCCGCTGGAGGTGCGCAGCGCGCCCATTGATTACGACCACTACATCACCCGGCAGCTGCAACCGGTGGCGGACGCGATACTGCCGTTTGTCGACGACGACTTCTCAACCCTGATTGGGGGGCAACTGGGCCTGTTTTGAGTCCATCAGCGACAGGGTCCAGTCATCCAGGATGCCATGGAAGTATTGGTTCAGGGCTTGCTGGAAAAGGCTGTCGGCGTCGGCGACCTGGGCAAACAGGGTCATCGAGGAATGAAACTTCAGGTCGTCGGGGTGGCCGAAAATCCCGGCCACCGAGCGCTCCTGGATGTTCAGCACTTCCTGGGTGCAGGTGCGTAGCCGGGCGCCCAGCAACGGGTGCTCAAGGTAGGCCAGGGCTTCCTCCCGCGAGCGGATGGCAAAGCGGCGCGACATCTCGCTGTCGCCCAGCCCGGAAAACTGCGGAAAAATGAACCACATCCAGTGACTGCGCTTGTGTCCGTTGTTCAGCTCGGTTTGAACCCGGTCGAACACCGGGTCCTGAGCCTCGAGAAAACGTTGCAGATTGAACGGGTCCAAGTGGTCGGTGCTTCTCATGGCGAAGCTCTCTGACTGACTGCGGTGGTTCAGACCATGGCCAGCCGCTGTTTGCGTTGTGGCGCGTGAAACGCTTGGTCCAGCGCCTCCAGATCCCCGGCTTCAAGCTGCAATCGGGCGGCTTGGGCGTTGAGGCGTACGTGCTCGGGACGGACCGCTTTGGGGATGGCGATCACGTCGTCCTGACGCAGAATCCATGCCAGCGCGACTTGTGCCGGCGTCACGTCGTGTCGGACAGCCACCTGTTTGAGGGTGGTGTTGGCGAGCATTTTTCCACCCTGACCGATCGGGCAGTAAGCCATGACCGGCAGCCGTTGCTGTTGGCACCAGGGTAACAAGTCAAATTCTATGCCGCGCTGTTCCAGATTGTAGAGTACCTGATTGGTGGCACAGGCCGGGGCGTCCAGTTCCAGCAAGTCATCGAGGTCGAAATTGGACACGCCCCAACGACCGATCTTGCCGTCTTCGCGCAGGCGTTCGAAGGCGTCGACGGTTTCGGCCAAGGGATACTGGCCGCGCCAATGCAGCAGATACAGATCGATGTAATCGGTGCCAAGCCTGCGCAGGCTTCGTTCGCAAGCCTGGGGAATGCCCTGGCGGCTGGCATTGTGCGGGTACACCTTGCTGACCAGAAAGATGCTGTCACGCTGGCCGGCGATGGCATCGCGGACCACTTCCTCGGCGCCGCCTTCGGCATACATTTCAGCGGTGTCGATCAGGGTCATGCCCAGTTCGATACCCAGACGCAATGCCGCGACTTCTTCCGTGTGCCGTGAGCGGTCTTCGCCCATCTGCCAGGTCCCCTGGCCGATAACCGGGACCCTGGCGCCAGCCAATTCAAGCGTGCGCATGCAAACCTCCTTTATGAATGCCGATGGTTATTGCAGTGGGCAGCAGAATAGTCCATCGGTTCCGCCGCAGGCGGTGATCTCTTGAGCTGCAGCCTGCCGGTGATCGATTGCTCTGTGCCGATACTGCACTTTTTCGAAATGTCCGGCTCTATCCATGGCAGCCTGCGGCGATCCCCACCGTCGGCCCATGCCCAAGTTCAAGAACCCATGGCTCGAGTTTCACCCGCAATCACTTCAAAAATCCGCCGTCATCGCCTGCTGCTGGCAGGTTTGTCGATGTTCTTCGTCACCGGTTGCAGCCAGCAACAGGGCGGCGACATCATCACCCAGATGCGCGAAGGCCAACGCCAGGAGTTCCTGCAAACCAGCGTCGACCGCATGGCCACCCTGACCATGCGCGACAACCTCAACAGCCTTTATCTGCTGATGAGCAAGCTCTACCTGCGCAACCCCGACGAGCTGAAGAAATCCGGTTTCCTCGATGCCCGTACGGCCGGCAAGCAAGTGCGCATGGCCATCGAGCAACAGCAGCCGCTACCCACCCTGGGTGGCAAAAAGGATCTGGCAGCCCTGCGCTTTGCCATGAGCCCGGAGTTTCTCGGCGATAGGGTCGGGGCGTTCATCTATGCCATCGGCAGCATGCTGGTGACCGCTCATGGCAATCGCCTCGAGTTCTACATGACCGATACGATCAACCCGGTATTCGTCAGCAATGCCGCGCGCAACATCGAGATCGCCACCTGGATCCTCAGCCAGCGACAGAACAAAGACGGCCAGCCCTTGCTGTTCTCCAACGAAATCTCGGAGGAGGGAAGCAACCTGAGCTTTGCCGTCGAGTTCGGCAAGATCGTCGCCCGCCTGGACCTGCTGACCCAGATGCTCGACGAACGCTACCGGCGCATCGGCCTGAACTATGCCCAGAGCCTGGTGTTCCTGAATTTCCTGCCGGTCCAGTGAATCCGGCACGGAACCCTGTAGGAGCGAGCTTGCTCGCGATAGCGGTGTATCAGCTAACATGGAGGTCGACTGACACTCAGTCATCGCGAGCAAGCTCGCTCCTACAGGAATAAAGATAGATCGCATCGATATAACTGGTTATAAGAAATATCGCTATGCTGCGGGCCAGATTTCCCTTGCGATCTTTGTGGACGTATTCATGGATTTAGTGAACATCGGGTTGGTCGTTGCCGGGCTGGTCGTCGGCTTTATCGTCGGCATGACTGGCGTGGGTGGCGGGTCGCTTATGACGCCGATCCTGCTAGGGTTCGGCATCAACCCGGCGACGGCGGTCGGTACCGATCTGCTGTACGCCGCCATCACCAAATCCAGCGGTGTACTGGTTCACCGCAAGAACAACAACATCGACTGGGCGATTACCGGCTGGCTGACCTTGGGCAGCGTGCCCGCGGTGGCGTTGACGCTGTGGTTCCTCAGCACCCTGCACAGCGCCCCCGAGGCGATGAACGCGATCATCAAGCAGGCCCTCGGTTTTGTGTTGTTTGCCACGGCACTGGCGATCCTGTTCAAGAAGCGCCTGCTCGACTTCGCCCACAAACGTGCGGGCGGCAACTACAACCCCAGCGGGTTGCGCTTGAATGTGATGACGGTGATCACCGGGCTGGTCCTTGGCACCATGGTCGCGCTGACCTCCATCGGCGCTGGTGCACTGGGCACCGTGGCACTGTTCATTCTCTATCCGATGCTGCCGACCCGCCGCCTGGTGGGGACTGAAATCGCCCACGCCGTGCCGCTGACCCTGGTCGCGGGCCTTGGCCATGCCAGCATGGGCAACATGGACTGGCACGTCCTGGGTTACTTGCTGGTGGGTTCGTTGCCGGGGATTTACCTGGGCAGCCACCTGACCGGGCGCATCTCCGACGAACTGCTGCGCCCTTGCCTGGCGACCATGCTGTTGTTGATCGGCTACAAACTGGCGTTCTGATTCAAGCCGCCACGCCGGCTTCATTCGCGGGTGAATATTTCCAGCAGATGCCCGTCCGGGTCATCGAAATACACCCGCCGTCCTCCCGCGTAGTCATTGATCTCCCCCAGACGCTGTTTGCCCGGGTCGGCCCACCACGGCTGACCGTTGGCTTGCAGGCGTGCGAAGGCCGCATCGAAATCCTCGTCGCCCATCAAGAATGCGTAGTGTTGAGACGCTATCGGCGGGTCGTTGTCGTAGAAATCCAGTGACACGCCGTTGTCCAGTTTGACGATCAGCATGGGCCCGAAGGGCTGCGGGGCGGGCAGGCCAAGGAGGCTGGCCAGGAAGTTCGCCGAAACCTGCTTGTCCCGGCACCAGACGATGGTGTGGTTCAACTGAGCGCTCATGTGCAAGTCCTCACGACGGATCAGGCGGGTTGTCATGAGTCTTCAGATTAGCCCAGCCTGTTGCGCAATGACCGCCCTGACCTAAGCTTGGGCAAGGCGAAAAACATTTGCGGTACGTCACCCGGAACGATCACCGCGATGCGCAATCATTAGAGCGTGGATATCAAAAGGAGATGCGCATGCTCATCAGGTCACTGACCCTGGCTACCTTGCTGGCGATTGCCGGCATCTCGTTCGCCGCCGATGGCGACTCACCGCTGGACATGGACAAGGGCAGGGCCCGGCCACTGATTGTCATCGCTCCGAGCACGGTTGATCCGATTTGGGTCAGCCTGAAAAAGTCCCTGGATGAGCCGGCCAATCGCAAGGGGTTCACCGACCGCAACATGGTGCTCTACACCGTACTCAACCTGATGGGCCAGCGCGACGGCAAGGACCTGGGGCCACAGGACACGGCGGCGCTGATCCGCTCGCTCAAGCTGGGGGCCGGCGCCAAGACCAAGGTGATTCTGGTCGGCAAGGACGGCGAAAAGAAACTTGAACAATCGGACGCCATCAAGCTGGAAGAGATTTTCAGCGCTGTCGATCAGTTGCCGGCGGCCGAGAAAGAATTCACGGCGACAGTGACTGCTCCTGTCGCTGAAGCCGAGCCGGCGGCCAAAGGCACCAAAGGTACAAAACCTGGCAAACCGGCCAAGCCCGCCAAGCCGCCTGAAATGCCGGATGATTGATCCGGCACTGATTTCTGGTGGGGAGCAGACGAATCAGGTGCTATTGGGCAAGGGCACTTAGTATCCGATGAGCAATCCTGACCCGCTGCGCATTGGGATAATTCTTGTTGGCCAGAATCACAATGCCAATGTCCTTCGATGGCACGAACGCCACATAAGCCCCGAAGCCACCGGTTGAACCGGTCTTGTTGATCAGCACGTTCTGCGGCTGCGCCTGCGGCGGGTTCAGCCATTGGACCTTGTGCGCCTCCATGGCCATCGGCGTGGAGTTGCCGTCCAGCAAGCGATCCAGTGTGATCGGGTAGTGATACATCTCCCAGCCCAGGCCCTGGGTCATATTGCCTACGGTGTAGTAACCGCTATGGGTCAAGGCGATGGCTTGCTGCAATGGCTTTTCCAGAGACGCCGGTTTCATGTTCGCGCCGACATAGCCCAGCAAGTCTGCGGCGCTGGTTTTCACCCCGTACGCCTCGGAATCCAGCGCACCTGGAGTGACCCGTACCGGTTTGCCGTCCTTGTTGTAGCCCTGGGCGTACAGCGCCATCTGATCCTGTGGCACATGCACATAGGTGTGCTTGAGGCCCAGTTTCGGCAGCAGGGTTTTCTCCATCAGGTCATCGAACGGCTGGCCCATGCTTTGCGCAGCGAGGTAGCCGAGCAGGCCGAGGCTGGGGTTCGAATACAGTCGGTGGCTGCCGGGGGCGTAGAGCGGTTTCCATTGTTTGTAGTAGCCGAGCATTTTGTCGGCCGAATCAGATTCAGCAGGGAATTGCAGCGGCAAGCCGCCGGCGCTGTAGGTGCCCAGTTGCAATACGCTGATGTTGTCGAATGCGCTGCCGCGCAACGCCGGCAGGACCTGGCTGGCCTTGTCCGACAGCGACAGCTTGCCCGTGGCTTGGGCGTAGGCGGCGAGGGTGGCGGTGAAGGTTTTGCTGACGGAGCCGATCTCGAACAGGGTGTCTTGCGTGACGGGGTTGCCGGTTTCTTTCGAGGCGACGCCATAGTTGAAGTAATGCGCTTGGCCGTTGACGGTGACTGCCACGGCCATGCCGTGAATAGCCTCGGCTTGCATCACCGGTTGTACAGCGGCGTTCACCACCGTCTCGATTTGATCCTGCGCCAAGCAGTGGCCCGCGGCGAGCATCGCCATGCAAGCGGCGATGGTTTTCAGTCTGTCCATGTTGGTTTCATCCGTCGTTGATTCAGTTGCGCGTCATTTTAGGGGCTTAAGCGCCATGCTCCGAGCGCTTTTTAAACCGGCCGCCAACAGGCGGCCACGCGCAACCGTCAACTCAACGCACCAGGCACGGCCGCTTGTTATCGAACTTCCAGCCCGGAATCAAAAACTGCATCGCCACGCTGTCATCCCGGGCACCCAGGCCCATGCCTTTGTATAGCTCGTGAGCTTTGGCGACCTGATCCATGTCCAGTTCGACCCCCAGCCCCGGTTTCTGCGGCACCTGCACGCAGCCGTCGACGATTTGCAGTGGGGTCTTGGTCAGGCGCTGGCCGTCCTGCCAGATCCAGTGGGTGTCGATGGCGGTGATCTCGCCCGGCGCGGCCGCCGCGACATGGGTGAACATCGCCAGGGAAATATCGAAGTGGTTGTTGGAGTGCGAGCCCCAGGTCAGGCCCCATTCGTGGCACATCTGCGCCACGCGCACCGAGCCCTGCATGGTCCAGAAGTGCGGGTCGGCCAGGGGAATGTCGACCGACTGTAACTGGATCGCGTGGCCCATCTCCCGCCAGTCGGTGGCGATCATGTTGGTCGCGGTTTTCAGGCCTGTGGCCCGGCGGAATTCAGCCATGACTTCCCGTCCCGAGTAACCGTTTTCCGCCCCGCACGGGTCTTCGGCATAAGCCAGGACGCGGTGCTGATCGCGGCACAGGCGGATGGCTTCTTTCAGTGACCAGGCACCATTCGGGTCGAGGGTGATGCGCGCATCGGGGAAGCGTTCGGCGAGGGCTGTGACCGCTTCGATCTCGGCGTCGCCGCTGAGCACGCCGCCCTTGAGCTTGAAGTCCTTGAAGCCATAACGCGCATGGGCCGCCTCGGCCAGACGGACCACCGCGTCGGCGGTCATGGCTTTCTCATGCCGCACGCGGAACCAGTCGTTGTCGGCGTCGGGCTCGCTGCGGTAGGCGAGGTCGGTTTCGTTGCGATCACCGACATAAAACAGATAGCCAAGCATCTTCACTTCATCGCGCTGCTGACCTTCGCCGAGCAGGGCGGCCACCGGCACGTCCAGGTGCTGGCCGAGCAAGTCGAGCAGGGCTGCTTCCAGGCCGGTGACGGCGTGAATGGTGATGCGCAGATCGAAGGTCTGCAAACCGCGGCCACCGGCATCGCGGTCGGCGAAGGTCTGGCGTACCTGATTGAGAATCTTCTGATAAGTGCCAATCGGGCTGCCGACCACCAGGCTGCGTGCGTCTTCGAGGGTCTGGCGGATGTGCTCGCCCCCTGGCACTTCGCCGACACCGGTGTGGCCGGCGTTGTCCTTGAGGATCACGATATTGCGGGTGAAAAACGGGCCGTGGGCGCCGCTCAGGTTGAGCAGCATGCCATCGTGGCCGGCGACCGGAACTACTTGCATGCTGGTGATGACCGGGGCTTTTGCGGTGTCTTGTGGGTTCATTTTCCAATCCTTAAAAAGCAGCATTCAGGTGTGGTCGGGCGCGGGTTTGCCCAGCGCGCCGGCGGGTGCGGGTTTCGGTGTGTTGCGGGCGGCAAACACGATGATGGCGGCGATGATCGAGGTCGCGGCCAGGCCGTACAGCCCGCCCTGAATCGAACCGGTGCGTTCTTCGAGCAGGCCGAAGGTGGTCGGCGCAACGAAGCCACCGAGGTTGCCCACCGAGTTGATCAACGCGATGACGCCGGCAGCAATGCGCGCATCCAGGTAGGCCTGGGGAATCGGCCAGAACAGTGACGAGGCCGATTTGAAGCCCAGTGCGGCAAAGCAGATCGCAACGAAAGCGAAGACCGGCCCGCCGGTGGTGGACATGAACATCCCGGCCGCGGCGATCAGCAGGGCGGTGGCGACCCAGGCTTGCTGGTGTTTCCATTTGGCCGACAGGGACGCGAAGGCGTACATGCCGACAATCGACAGTAACCACGGAATCGAGTTGAACAGCCCGACCTGGACATCGCTCAGGTCGCCCATTTTCTTGATGATGCTCGGCAGCCAGAAGGTTGCGGCGTAGATGGTCAGCTGGATAAAGAAGTAGATCAGGCAAAACAGAATGATCTGGCGATCCTTGAGCAATTTGCCCAGCGACGGCTTGATCGGCGTCGCCGCTTCCCGGGCCAGCTGTTCGTCGTCGATGGCCTTGACCAGCGCGTCCTGCTCCTCGCGGCTCAGCCATTTGGCGTCGTGGGGTCTGGAGTCCAGCCAGAACCAGACGAACACGCACAACCCCACCGAAAACATGCCCTCGATGAAGTACATCCATTGCCAGCCGTGCAGGCCCAGCCCTTCGATTTGCAGGAGCAAACCGGACAGGGGGCCTGAGATCAGCGACGCGATCGCCGAGCCACTGAGGAAGATGGCAATCGCCTTGCCACGCTCCACGCCGGGCAACCAGCGGGTGAAGTAGTAAATCACCCCGGGAAAGAACCCGGCTTCGGCCACACCCAGCAGAAAACGCAGGATGTAGAAGTGGGTTTCGTTCTGGATGAACGCCATGCCCGCGGCGACCAGGCCCCAGGTCAGCATGATCCGCGTCAGCCAGATGCGTGCGCCGACTTTTTGCAGAAGGATGTTGGAGGGCACCTCGAACAGCGCATAGCCGATGAAGAACAGACCGGCACCGAGGCCATAGGCGGCCGCGCCAATGCCCAGATCGTGTTCCATGTGGGCACGGACGAAGCCGATGTTCACGCGATCAATGTAATTGACGATGAACATGATGACGAACAGCGGTAAGACGTGACGTTTGACTTTGGCGATGGCGGACTTCAGCGCTGAATTGGCGTCGTCGTGCATCCCGGAGATGGATGTATTCACTGCGTTTTCTCCCACTCGTTATTTTTATGCGGGGTAGGGCTGAGTGTTGCGTTGTTGATAGACATCATACAACTAGATTTTTTGATCTTGCAACCACGTTTATCCAATGAAATGGCGTATTGCCAGAGGTTTTTTATTCTATTGGTGGCACTGAATGACCTTTTAATCGATTAAAAATAGGCTTGCTGTTGAGTGTTGTCATACAAGCTGGGCGAGATTTTTCAGGATTCCCGCCAGGCGCGGTGCTACGATTCGATAGCCCAGATTTCCGGACACCCCCATGCAAGAAGACCTCGAAGTACCCGCCCGCAAGCGCAGCCACAACCTGGCCCATGACCTGGTGGAGAAACTGACCCAGCGCATCCTGCTCGGCCAGATGTTGCCCGGCGACAAGCTGCCGTCGGAGAACACCATCGTTCAGGAGCACGGGGTCAGTCGCACGGTGGTGCGCGAGGCGATCTCGAAGCTGCAGGCCTCGGGGCTGGTGGAAACCCGGCATGGTATTGGCACGTTTGTGATCGAGCGCGCACCGGAGCAGGGGCTGCGGCTGAATGTCGATACGGCGTTGGGGGTGCGCAGCATTCTCGAGTTGCGCATGGGCCTGGAAACCCAGGCGGCGGCGCTGGCGGCAACTCGCCGCACAGACCTGCAACTGGCGCAGATGCGTGAAGCGCTGGATGACTATCAAAGCCTGCTGGCCAACAACGACAGCTGTGTCGAAGCGGACCGACGTTTTCATCTGCTGATCGCCGAAGCCACAGGCAACCTATGCTTCACCGAGATCATGCAGCACCTGGGCAGTGCCATGATTCCGCGCACCCGGGTCAATGCCGCCGAGCGTGGCGCGGTGGACTTGAGCAAGCTTGGTCAGTTGGCCAACCTTGAGCACGAGGCGATCCTCAATGCCATCAAGCGCCAGGATCCGGACGCGGCGCGGGCGGCCATGTGGCTGCACTTGACCAACAGTCGCGACCGGTTTTCGCCCAGTTGATGGTCAGTGACACCGCGTCATCGTTCATCGCGGGCAAGCCTCGCTCCCACAGGTTCTGGGGTGTACTCAAGAACTGCGGCAACCATAAAACCCTGTGGGAGCGAGCTTGCTCGCGATAGCGCCAGACCTGACAGCGAAAAACCTGAATCAGACCCTGACAGCCTGAACAACCACTGCCCGCCGCTCCAGATTCAACGCCAGCACACTCGCCAACACCACCAGCCCGCCGACCACGATCATCAACGTCGGCCGTTCGCCAAGCGCATAGGACGCAATGACCATCGCCGTCGGTGGCGTCAAATACAGGGTCATCGTCGCCCGGCTCAAATCGACATGCGCCAGCACATAGGCCCAGGCCAGGTACGCCAGGGCACTCGGGAAAATCCCCAGGGTGAACACGGCGAGCTGCACGTGCAGCGGCGCCAGGGTGATCTGATCCATAAGGCCGGGCAGATAAATCAACAACAGCGCCGTCCCTGACCACACCGTGTAGCAGACCAGCGTCAGCCCGTCGTAACGCCCGGTGTGATGCTTTTGCAGGGCAAAGTAGAGGCTCCAGGACACCGCCGCCAGCAGGATCAGCAAGCCGTGGGCATCAATGCTGCCCAGGCCATGATCGCCCGCTACCACAATCAGCACGCCAAACAACCCGAGCAGCACACAACCCCAGCGCCACAGGCTCACCTGATCCTTGAACACGAAGCGCGCGATCAGCGTACTGAACAGCGGCGTGGTCTGGGCCAGAACGCTCGAAGCGCCAGCGCTGACACCTTGCTGCCCGAAGTTGATCGCCACGTGGTGCAGGCTCACGGCAAAGAAACCCAGGCCGAACATCAGCGGCAGATCTCGCAGGCTCGGCAGGCGAATGCCCTTGAATATCGCGACCGCGGCCATGAACACGGAGGCTAGCAAGAAGCGCAGGAGCGCCAGATGCACGGGGTCGTAGGCTTGCAGGCCTATATGGATGCCGGTCGGGGAGTATCCCCAGCACGCCACGACAAACGCCATGGCCAGGATGATTTTCCAGGGTGAAACGGGGGAGGGCGTGAGCGGCGTCATGGTCGTGCACCTGTGGGCGGATGCACCGAGTATCAGAAAGCGGATCGTTCGCCACAACTGACTTATACTGCGTTAATCGTTCACTCTTGGTGATGTATGGAGCTGGCACAGATTCGCATGTTCAAGACCGTGGCCGATGTCGGCAGCATCGCCCGCGCGGCCGAGCTGTTGCATTGCGTGCCGTCGAACATCACGGCACGCATCAAGGCCCTGGAGGCCGAACTGGGTGTCGCGCTGTTTCTGCGAGAGGGGCGAGGGCTGCGCATCAGCCCGTCGGGGCAAACCTTCCTGGCCTACGCCTCGAAAATTCTTGCCCTCACCGCCGAGGCCAAGCGCGCGGTCGACCCTTCGGCCGAACCCTCCGGACCCTTGCGCATCGGGGCCATCGAGTCGTCGGCCACCGGGCGTTTGCCGCGCCTGCTGGCGAAATTCCACAAGCGTTTTCCGCAGGTGGCGCTGGAGCTGACCACCGGTTCCTGGGGGCAGTTGCTCGATGACACGCTCAATCACAAGCTCGACGGCGCCATCGTGGCGGTGGATGTCGAGCGTTCGCACCTCAAGCGCACGCCGATGTACCGCGAAGATCTGCTGCTGATCGCCTCGACCTCCCTGGGGCCGCTACGGGACATCAGCGACTTGAAGGACCAGACCGTGTTCATGTGGCCCCAGGGCTGTCCATACCGGGCGGCGCTGGAGCATTGGTTGCTGCGACAGGGTCAGGCACTGCCGATTGTCAGCCTGGCCAGTTATGGCGCGATTGTCGGTTGCGTCAGCGCCGGGGCTGGCGTGGCACTGGTGCCCAAAGGCGTGTTCGACCAATACGCCAAAGGCGCGGGGTGCGCGGGGTTTGAGTTCCCCGAACTGACCGCCGTCGACAACCTGTTTTACTGGCACGAAAACGCCGGGGTGCACCCGGCGCGCGAGGCGTTTGTGGCGATGCTTCGCGAGGAGTTTGCCTGACGCAGTACCTGTGGGAGCGAGCTTGCCCGCGATAGCGATCGATCAGTCACTGCAATGTTGACTGGCAAACCGCAATCGCGAGCAAGCTCGCTCCCACAGGGTTTTGTGTGTATTTGAAGATCAGTTCACACCCACATCCCGCATCAACAACCCAAACTCCAGATCCACCGCATCCGGTATCGGCAAATACACCGTATGCCCGTCGCCTGGCGCTACGTCGATCGCTTCGCCTTTAGCGTTTTGCAACTGATGCAGATCGAAGTGGAAGTTGCCCTTGGGCGTCATCAGCTCCATGTGGTCGCCCAGGCCGAAGCGGTTCTTCACTTTGATCTCGGCCAGTCGATCCCGCCGCTGCCCGGTCAACTCACCGACAAACTGTTGTCGTTCCGACACCGAGCTGCCGTTCTGGTAGTTCTGGTACTCGTCATGCACATGCCGGCGCAGAAAGCCTTCGGTGTAGCCGCGCTGGGCAAGGGATTCCAGGTCGGTCATCAGGCCGCGGTCGAAGGCCCGGCCCGCCACCGCGTCGTCGATGGCCCGGCGATACACCTGGGTGGTGCGCGCGCAATAAAAGTGCGATTTGGTCCGGCCTTCGATTTTCAGGGAGTGCACCCCCATGTGCGTCAGGCGATCGACGTGCTGCACGGCGCGCAGGTCCTTGGCGTTCATGATGTAAGTGCCGTGTTCGTCTTCGAAGGCCGGCATCTGTTCGCCGGGACGATTGGCTTCCTGCAACAGGAACACCTGATCGGTGGGCGCGCCGATGCCCAGGGTCGGTTCGGGATCGAATGTCTGGACGATCTCGCCGAGCTGGTTTTCCGTGGCCGGTTGCGCGGAGTATTTCCAGCGACAGGCATTGGTGCAACTGCCCTGATTGGCATCGCGCCTGTTCATGTAGCCCGACAGCAGGCAGCGCCCGGAATAGGCCATGCATAACGCGCCGTGCACGAACACTTCCAGCTCCATGGCAGGCACCTGTTCGCGGATCTCGGCGATTTCTTCCAGCGACAGCTCCCGGGACAGGATGATCCGGCTCAGGCCTTGCTGCTGCCAGAACTCGACGCTCGCCCAGTTCACTGTATTGGCCTGTACCGAAAGGTGGATCGGCATCTGCGGGTAGTGCCGGCGCACCAGCATGATCAGGCCGGGGTCGGACATGATCAGTGCATCCGGGGCCATGGCGATCACCGGTTCAAGGTCCTTGAGGAAGGTCTTGAGCTTGGCGTTGTGCGGCGCGATGTTCACCACCACGTAGAAGCGCTTGCCCTGAGCCTGGGCCTCGCGAATGCCGAGGGCCAGGTTGGCGTGGTCGAATTCATTGTTGCGCACCCGCAGGCTGTAGCGCGGCTGGCCGGCGTACACGGCATCGGCGCCGTAGGCGAAGGCGTAACGCATGTTTTTCAGGGTGCCGGCGGGGGCGAGCAGTTCTGGTGCGGTGAGGTTCATGGCGGTGTCGGTCGCAAAAGCCGCGCAGGGTAAACGTTCGGTGGCGAGGGTTTATTGACCTGGATCTATGCTTGTTCAACAAACCGATGGCACTCGCGCGAGCCGTAGTGGACTAAACATCAGGGCGGAAGTTTTTCGTCCTCTCTGGCACGGATCGGACATGAACGAAACGCCCCTACAAGACAAATCACTGACGGTTTTGCTGGTGCTGGTGAGCGCTGCGTTCATCTGGATCCTGCTGCCGTTTTACGGCGCGGTGTTCTGGGCGGTGATCCTCGGCATCGTCTTTGCGCCACTGCAGCGCCGTCTGCAAGAGAAGTTCGGCTGGCAACGCAACCTCACGTCGCTGTGCACATTGAGCATTTGCCTGGTGATTGCGATTCTGCCGGTGATCATCATCAGCGCCTTGCTGGTTCAAGAGGGTGCGTCGCTCTACAAAAGCGTCGAGAGCGGCGAGCTCGATATTGCCGGGTACGTGTCGCAGTTCAAGCACAGCCTGCCGCCGTATTTCCAGCATCTGCTGGATCGCTTCGGCATGGGCGAGTTGAACGGGCTGCGAGAGAAAATCGTCAAAAGCGCGATGACCGGCGGTCAGGAGCTGGCGGCGCAGGCCTTCATTTTTGGTCAGGGCACCTTCGAGTTCGTCGTCAGTTTTTTCATCATGCTGTACCTGCTGTTTTTCTTCCTGCGCGACGGTGCGGAACTGGCGCGCAATGTGCGTGCGGCGGTGCCGTTGCAGGAACAGCAGAAACGCCGTTTGCAGCTCAAGTTCAATCGTGTGGTGCGGGCCACGGTGAAGGGCAACCTGCTGGTGGCCATCACGCAAGGCGCACTGGGCGGTCTGATTTTCTGGTTTCTGGACATCCCCAGCGTATTGCTCTGGGCGGTGTTGATGGCGTTTCTGTCACTGCTGCCGGCGGTGGGGGCGGGAATAGTCTGGGCGCCGGTGGCGGTGTTTTTCCTGCTCACCGGGGCGATCTGGCAGGGCGTGGTGCTGGGATTGTTCGGGGTCTTCGTGATCGGCCTGGTGGATAACGTGCTTCGACCGATTCTGGTGGGCAAGGACACCAGGATGCCGGACTACATGATCCTGATCTCGACCCTCGGCGGCCTGGCGATTTTCGGGCTGAACGGCTTTGTCATCGGCCCGTTGATCGCGGCCCTGTTCATGTCGAGCTGGGCCATTTTCATTGACACCAAACCGCGGGTGCAGTTGCCTTAGGCGTTGAGCCTGCCGGACTGGCCGGTGCCGATGCGTTGCGACAGTTCCTGGGCGGCGGGCAGCGAAGTGAGCGGGCCGCTGATCTGCACACCGTCCTGCACCAGATACCAGCAGGCGAGCATGCCCAGCTCTCTGAGCTGTGGGGGGACGGCGCTGCCGATAACGGACATGATCTGAACCTTGGACATGACAAGTACCTCCATCAATCTGTGGAGTTACTTTAAGGTCCGGGTGCCATGAGGGGTAATCAACGCTTTCGATAGTGGTCATTGATGCCAGCGGGGGCAAACGACCGTTGGTCGGTCAGCTGACCACCTGATCGAGCATATGAACCACCTCCTGCTCGTTGAGCAGGCCCTTGCGCACCAGGCTTTGGGTCAGCAGCGAGAGAAACTTGGCGCTGCGATGACCTTCCAGGTGCTTGAGTTCGGTCAGTGCGTTGTAGACCTTGCTGGAGGTGCACAGACCGACGATGCGGTGCGGGTTTTGCGTTGGCATGTGGTCGTCCTTGTTGTTTTCAACTGTTATCGACGGACAGCACCGAGCTTGCGGAGCTGTCATGACAAAAATATGACCGTTATTTGCCGCACGGCAGAAAACGGGTCGAGTCCATCTTGCCCGTTTCCACCACGCGCACTGTCCCGATAGCGACCTTGGCGAGATTTTTCCAGACCAGCACCGACAAACGGGCATAAAAAAGCCCCGCTGTTTCAGCGGGGCTGGATGAATTCGTTACCAGCGACCGTGGCCGTAGTAGCCGCGTGGCGGGCCGTAGTAACCGCGGGGTGGTCCGTAGTACATCGGGGCCGGGCGGTAGTAGATCGGTTGTTGCACGTAGACCGGGGCCGGCTGGTAGTAAACCGGAGGCGGTGGTGCGTAATAAACCGGCGCGGGCTGGTAGTAGACCGGTTGCGGTGAGACATAAACCGGTCGGTTGGCGTTGATCAGGGCCGAGCCGACAATGGCAGTACCGACGATTGCGCCAAACACCGCCGGGCCTTGCCAGTAATTACCACCACCGTGGGCTTGCGCCTGTCCTGCAATAGCGAGGGCGCCGATCAGCAAGGCAACTGTGGGGACTTTACGGATCATGATAGTTCCTCGGTTCTTCAGCCCGGCGCCTGTGTTTGCAATAGACCCAGGGATTGTCGCGGGGATACTTCTAAGACAGCTTTTTTTCGAAAATCAGCACGGCCGTTAGGTAAATTTTGTGTAAGGTCTGTACCGACTTTCTTACCGACCTGTGTAAGCCCCTGTAATCAGGCTTAAATGATCGATCAGAACCCGATGGAGGGCTAATCCCGTCCATCCGAAAAGTGCATTTGAAGGAGCTTCCCCATGCAGATGAACCCCAACAAAGACACCCAGCTGTGCATGTCCCTTTCAGGGCGCCCCGGGAACTTTGGTCTGCGTTTTCACAATCATCTGTATGAACAGCTGGGCCTGAACTTTTACTACAAGGCCTTTGCCAGCCAGGACCTGCCGGGTGCCGTTGCCGGCATTCGCGCCCTGCGGATTCGTGGCTGTGGCGTGTCGATGCCGTTCAAGGAAGCCTGCATCGCCCTGGTGGATGAACTCGACGCCTCTGCCGCCGCCATTCAATCGATCAACACCATCGTCAACACCGACGGTCATCTCAAGGCCTACAACACCGACTACATCGCCGTTGCCCAGTTGCTGGAAAAACACCAGGTGCCCAGGGACTCGACCTTTGCCTTGCGCGGCAGCGGCGGCATGGCCAAGGCCGTGGCGAGCGCCTTGCGCGATGGCGGCTATGAAAACGGCCTGATCGTGGCCCGCAACGAGCGCGCCGGGCAGGCGCTGGCGCAGTCGCTGGGGTATGAGTGGCAGGCAGAGCTGGGGAATCGTTGCCCGCAGATGCTGGTCAACGTCACCCCGATCGGCATGACGGGAGGACCGGAGGCCGATCAACTGGCCTTTGAGGCGGACGTGATCGAAAAAGCGGAAACTGTCTTCGATGTGGTGGCGATTCCCTCGGAAACGCCGCTGATCGTGCGTGCTCGTGCCGAAGGCAAACGGGTCATCACCGGGCTGGAAGTGATCGCGATCCAGGCACTGGAGCAGTTTGTGCTCTATACCGGTGTGCGGCCAACGGATGAGCAATTCCACAAGGCCGTGGCGTTTGCCCGCAGCTAGGAGGTGTCCATGCATCCCCCCATTCTCAATCTGGATTCGGTCGAACTTGAACCGCTGCCCGAAGCCTGGCCGTCAGTACACAGCAATCGCCGGAGATCTGTGAGCCCCCGGATTCCGGCAAATACGCCGTAAGCGCAGCCCCCTCAAACCACTGTGGGAGCGAGCTTGCTCGCGATAGCGTCGGCACATCCAGCATTGATGTGACTGAAAGTCCGCCATCGCGAGCAAGCTCGCTCCCACAGGTTTTGAATCAGCCAAAAATCCAGGAACATCTGGATTGGATGGCTATTCGAGCCGAGCCAGTCTTTCTTCCAGCGCCGCAATCCGCGCTTCCAGCTCTTCGATGCGTTCAATCGAAACCCCGCTGCCGCCACGCTCGGCCGGGTTTTGCCGTGCCGCCATGATTGCCTCGATATCCGCCGGGTCGCCCAGGGCGTGGGTATAGCGGTCTTCACGCTGGCCGGCCTGACGCGGAATGAGCACCGCCAAGCCCCGGGCAATCAGGCGTTCGAGTTGATGCACCACCTGTTCGGCGTCCTCGAATTCATGCATGCGGCCGCTGCGGGTCAGCAGTTCATTGACGGTCTGCGGGCCGCGCAGGAACATCAGCCCGGTCAGGATGACCTGCGCCGGCACCAGTTCCAGGGCCTTGTCGACCTTGTGTTCCCAGCGGTCGGCGCGGCTGCCCATCACCAGTCTGGCGAAACCGCGTCCTTCGAGGACGCGCAGGCTATGGCCGACCTGGCCCGGCGTCAGGTTCATTACCGGCTCGCGGCTGGTTTTCTGGTTGCAGGCAATCACCAGGGCATTGAGGGTCAGGGGATAGGTTTCCGGGCTGGTGGCCTGTTTCTCGATCAACGAGCCCAGAATGCGGATTTCCGTGCTGTTGAGCCGGGGCTCATCGAAAGTCGTCTCTTGCTCAGCGCTCATGGTTCTGCGTCCTTACCCGATTCATGTTTTTCACTTGCGTGAGTGCACTTTAGATGGGCAAGCGCCAATGGCAACCGAATTCGTTGCGTCATCAAGGGAATGATGACAAAAAGTGTATGAAATATTAACGCCATTTTTACAATTGGCCGGGCACCGTATGCGGGGTCGCGCGCGAGTGCGTCCATAGGGCGGGATATTGTTGGCGTTATCGCCCGCAATTGCTGAACCCTGCATCGAGTCGGCCGGTGTACGACACCTTCATTCGCCTCTGATAAAAGAAATCCAATAAAGGCGAGAGTGACTCTATGAGCCAAGACATTTTTGTATCCGTACTGATCCCCGCCAAGAACGAAGCGAACAACCTCAAGCCACTGCTTGAGGAAATCCGCGTCGCATTGGCCGCTGAATCGTACGAAATCATCGTCGTCGACGATGGCAGCACCGACGCGACCCT